>MFUO01000018.1 GCA_001786995.1 Candidatus Nomurabacteria bacterium RIFCSPLOWO2_01_FULL_33_17
ACAAGAAAGAGAAAGAATGTTAAGATTATATAAAAGATTCCTTAACCAATATAAGCAAGTAATCTTTGTTGTTCTCTATCCAGCTTTCTCTTTTATAGCTGAAATTCTTGCTGCAGTTTTATAATCAAGTTTTTCTTCTTCAACTAATTTCTTAAGTTTTGGAGTTGAGGCAGCCACAACTAACATTTGATTAACTTTAAAATAAAAAGGATTTGGTTTATCTTTCAATAATTTATGCCCTGTAAGATATTCGTTTAATGCACTAGAATTTACAAAACCTTTATTGTAATAAGGTTCTCCTAAACTTTTAGCTAGAGAGAATACAAATGATTTAAATTTACCCACCCTTTAGAATTACAATAGTCTTCACACTCTTTTAATTGTAGCTTTGCATTCTGCTCTGCTGTTGAAACTCTATTATATATTATTGCTTTGTCATTCATCTTTACATCATTTGTATTTTTCTATCTTCTTTAAGGAATAACTCTTCTCTATCAACACACCTTTGGCATACTTGCAGATCCTTATAATCTCTAAGGAAATGTTTATCCCTTCTACATACTTCACATTCCATAATATTTATACCTCCAAACTTGTTTTTTGTTGCATCTCGCTTTGAAAATTATTTTGTTCCCACCATTGTTGTCTTGTATTAGCCATTATAAATAATATAAGTCAAATAATACACTATACAACACTAATAATAGGTTTATCTATATCTTTCTCATCCCTTTCTTTAAACTCTTCAACAGTATATCCTTTCTTCATTGCTAATTCCTTACTACTATGAATAGCTGTTTGATGAACCTTTAATATCTTAGCTGTCTCTTCTTGTGTATGATAAGCTAAAATCCTCATTACTTCTTCTTGCTTCTTAGTCAAAGGCCTTCTCACAAATCCATTTGGCAGTGTCATTGGTTTCTTAACTGTAGTAAGTTCCTCTACCTTTCTTCTTATCTCTTGATTTAATTTATCTGTGAATAAAGTTTTCTTTGATTCATATTCATTAACTAAATGTATCGGTGGTTTTGGAACATACCAATCCCTTAGTGGAATTGTTTTCTTTCCCTTGATAACAAAAAGTGCATGTTGATAAGTTTTTTTCATATAAGAATTGTATTGCTGTATCTTTGGTCTAACCCTCGACATATTTGTTTTTTTATTTATACCTTCACACTCAAATACACAATGTAACAATTTCATACTTTGACTATCGAGAAAATCTCTATATGGAGAACAAAAGATTAAAATAATATTTTGATGTCTGAATGTGCTTAATAAATAATTCATCATCTTATTTACAGTAGATTGCCAGTTTCTATTTGATATTGTAATCTGTGGCTCATCAAAAATAATTATTTTAATTTTCTTTTGTTTAAACCAATCACTATTAATTACATCCATTAGTTCTTTAAATTCAAAAACAATCTGATTGCTTGAGAATTCGTTATCTAACATGTAACTCATTGATATTGCACTCCATGTTTTTCCAATTCCTGTTGCACCTTGAAACAAGCAAATGAAGTTTAAATTATTTGCAATTCTTTTTTTAATCCAAGTAATCCATGAGTGTTGTCCTTCCCTATACATAATTAAATTTTGCATTGTATTAATTATTCCTCTTGAACATCCTTATCTTGTTTACCACTAGAATCTACATCAATAAAGTCAACATCACCCTCTGAATATGCACTTGTCTTAAAGTAATCTAATCTAAACATTAAAGAACCTAAGTCTCTAAATAAATCCTGCATAAGTTCTAATCTCTTTATAGAATGTTTAACTTTATTATTTTCATCCTCATGTCCTCTTATAAATCCATCTGCATCTGCATATTTTTTATGAAGTAGTTTATCATCATTTAAAAATATTGTATAAACCTTTTTCATTTCCTTATCGAAGTGAGGATATAAAGCAAGAGCCAAAGTTTCTACTGCTTGAATAAATTCTTTTCGTTTATCAGTTATATATTCAGTAGAAGCATCTTGTCCTGCACCATATTTTGTATAACCACCATGATATTCTACTGTTGATATTTCTAGTATTTTTTTATAATGACCTAGAATTATTTGCTTGAAATCTAGCTTCTCTTGTTTCTTATTAGTGTAATAGTTTTCCATTTTATTTTATCCAAGATAATCAGTCTCTCTTATTTCATCTTTTAAATTTGCTTTTTTTACATTAAGTCTCTCTAATTTAAAGGGTTTGGAATCATCTCCATCATCTTCAAAATATTTTTCCTTTGCTATCGCACTTAGAAATTCAATAGAGTCCTCTTCCACGATTAAAGAAATTATTATTGCTTTTTTACTTAATTTTCTAAAAGCTAATAAATCTTTTTCAAGGTTTCCCATAATTGTTTTTCCACTTCTAGATTTTTTCTTTTCCATTTTCTTAAAAATAATTTATATTCATTTTCCGTTTGAATTTGTACTAATATAATTTTCATTTTTCATTTCAGTTTTTCCTTAAAAATATAGAGAACGATTAAAAATATAAATAGTAATACCCAAAATAATTTACTCCAAAAGAATAGTCTTACTCTTTCCATGAGGTTTACTTTTGGTTTATTCATGTTTGATATTCAATTCCTTTAATTCATTCCTTAGTTTTATAATTTCCAAAACTAAATTTATTTCTGTAGAAGTTGGAGCTATTATATCAAATTCTTCACAAGTAACCAAAAGTTCACCTAAAGGTTTCATGATTTTTCCCCAACATGTATTTCTTCTACTTCATCTTTTTCATTTGGAGTGTCAACTTTTTGGGTGTCAATTTCTTCCAGAGTACTGTCTTTTTTCCTATTTTCATTTAAATTTATTAAATTATTAATAAAATCAAGCATTCCCACAGTACTATTATCCAATTTGACACCCCCATTCTTATCAAAAACATCTATCATATCTTTATAATTGACACCCAATAACACCCGTTTGACACCCCGTTGACACCTCAAATAGTAAACTCCAGTATTATCTTTATGATGAAATCTTATAACTGATAGGTCCTGACACCCCTTTGATAGGTCCTTTACAGTGTTAATAGATACACCCATTTTCTCCTGCAAATGATGTCTTGCGAATACTTCCTTTTCATTTCCAATCCCATCATATTTATCGCAAATCTCATTCATACACTCAATATAATTTAGAATCCTTTTATCAGCAGTCCCGGAGTAGGTGTAATTAAAGAACTGTCCAGCAATTATTAATGTAACAAGAAAATCAAAAGGGATGCTTACAATCCTACCCTTTGAGTCCTTCTCTCTTTGTAATTGATACAACCATGCTACCGCAGCAACTAGAGCAAGAAATCGCTTTGTGTCTCTCATTGCCCTAGCATCAGTTGTATCAAATATTTTTATTTCCTTAAACATTAAAGCATATGGGATTACAACTGTATTATTCTTTAATAAATGCTTTATGCCTAAAGAAATCCAACTTGTCTCAGCAGAATTAACTACTCCTGCAAAGACATCAAAAGTATTTTTATTTACAGCATTTATTTTCCCAGAAGATGCTTCTACTCCAATAACATTAAATCTAGTTGAAAGCTGCTCATCCGACTGAGTTTCTGCAGTATTATACAATATAGTCTTTTGGTCTTGTTGACTATGCTTAGTTGTTTTGTATCCTGTCATTACATCTTTTTTTAGAGAAGATGTGCCACCCTCTGTTAATTGTTTGATTTTCTCAAGTAAATGCACATTAGCACCTCTGTCGTTGGAAAAAAGATTTAATTCAGAAATTGCTATAATCTTATAATTCCCTATATCGTCTTCTATAGTAGACTCAGTAGCGTTGGTTAAATATATCCAGTCTTCTTCAGGAAAGTGTTTTAACACTGTTTTCACCATATTATCCTTCCCCACACTTGTACCTCCTTTCGCTGCAAGACTTTTGTGTAATAGTGATGGAGCCAAATAACCTGTACACGAAGTTAAAAATAAGGTAAGCTTTTCGGCATCATCCTGTAAATGTGTTTTTGAAAGTTCTGTATGTATTTCAACAATCAAACTCTTCTTAGAAAATTCTTTTTTGCTAAGTTCCAACAATTTTTTATCAACATTGCTTTCATTCTGATGTTGGTCTTCTGTATCATGATACATCTCCTGTAGTCTGGAGAAAGTTGGTATCCCTAACTTAGTATAATTTGAATGTATTGCATCTATGGTTTTGTGTAGCTCATTAAAATTTAATGCAGATCTAAGATAGATCCTAATTTCATTTCTTGCCTGTTGTGGTAATTCACTTAGTAAAGGTAATATCATCTGTTCACAATATTTTCTAAAATCTTCAAACTGTTTCGGTTCCATGCCCATTACCCTCTCTTTTATTATGCTTGAAACAGTAGCCATTGACTACCGAGAACCCGATACATCCGTCTTCTTTACAAATACGATATCTTTCTTTTATTATTCTACGTAACATTTGAGAACGAGTTTTTAATCCGAGTTCCATTTTATTTTGATCAAGGTAAGAATTTAACTCAGGTTCAAAAAATACGTTTTGTAATTTTACTTTTACCATTACGATATATTTTTAAAGAAGAATGCCTTATTCACTTCAAGTTGATCGGGGAAGTAAAGCATTATTTTGTTTTACCTTCTTCTTTATTTTCAACCTCCATTAAATTATTTACTAAATCTTCAAGGAAGTGTCTTACAGTTAGTGATGTAATTTTTTGAGTAGGAGGTTTATCCATTTTCCAGAATTTGTTTTGCCTCCCTTTTAATTAAATTTCTAAGAAAAGAACTTCTACTCCTATCACTAAGAGAACTGACCTTATCTAAAAGGTCAAGTGCTTCTGAATCCAAGTGTATAATGATTGGCTTTGTAGACATGATTTTGCTAAGTTTGGGATCTTATTTATATTTTTATGATATATAATTGGTGAAATTATGAAAAAATATTTTTGAAAGATTTCACCATATAGAAAATATATTTTGTAGTTAGATATTGTTTAAATATCAAATTGTAATCTTATACCTTATGACTTTAAGGAAATACTCTCATACTGTTGGTTTGTTAAACTATTATAAGGGACTTAGGACTGATATTAGAAATCATGATTTTAATGAGTTTCATTTAGCTATATTATGGTTGATTCATGTTAAATCTGAAAGCCCTAAAATTAATCCTAAACCCACTAAACTTGCTGAATTTTTGTATGAAAATGAATTGACCTCAAGAAATTTTGTAAAACTACTAGAGATGTTTGATTTAAGTGCTTCTCCAGAGAGAGTTGAATCTAGTTTGAAATTCTTCAAAAAAATTGGACTAATAGAGAATCCAAGAAGAAGTTTTTACACATTGACTGACGAAGGTTGGGTACTATTACTCTCAACAGATTCTATTGATAGGATAAGATGTGAATTTGATTTCGAAAAAGCTTTTGACCAGATCCATAAGCCAAGAAAAAGATTACAAATGAATGATGAATGCGAAAAATGTCTTGATCAGAGGAAATGTACTTTAGCGGATATGAAAAATGACTATGAATTTAAGGAACGATTTCCATATATCTACATAAAAAATTTTGGATATCCAGATCCTGAAAGATTCACTCCTTAAGTAAATCCTTAATCGTTTTTGCAATATCCTCTTTTATTTCTGGCCTATTACTTGATAGATTGTCTACCAACAATGCAAAAGCCTGCTTTAATTGGCCTATCTCTTGATCCTTCTTCATATCAATCTCTCTAAGTTTTTCCCTATCCAATGGCCTTTTACAATTGTTGCATATAGTGTCAGTAAACTTATTCTTGTGATTACAAAACAAACATTCCTTTTCAGTCATTCTAAATTCTTGAACTTGAAGGGTGTTATTTGGTATTTTTCCTTTTCTGACTAGCTCTTGATTAAACACTTCTTCCTGCTTGCTTTGATCATAGAAGTGCAGGGATCTCATTGTTTTCCAACCTGCTATTTTCTGGATGACTTGTGGAGCATCCCCATTAAGGATTCTGAATGTAACACCCATTCTTTTCAATGAGTAACATGTAATTTGTTTATTTATCATAAGTTTCTTGACTGCATTTCTTAAGCGCTCATTTACACTTTTGTTGGTTAACTGCGATTTAGGATTATGCTTGTCATACTTAACAAACAAATAGGAATTTGTGTCTGTCTTAAATGGATGAATATTTAACCACTTAACAAGATAGGGAAAGCTATCTATGCACGATAGGAATTTCGTTCCTTCTTTGCCATGACTGGAAATCCATATCTTTGCATAATTATCATACAACTCGCAGTCCTTAATTTTGGTATAGCAAAGCTCTTGGGGCCTTGATAATGATTCCAAACTTAAGGTAATATATGCCTGCATCTTAGGATCATCACTAAAGAAGTTTACTAATCTTTCATATTCTTCCCAAGTGAACTTATCATTCCTTAACTTCTCTCTACTCTTATCAATCTTACTTGACAAGTGCCTTACTTCGTAAGGAACAATCCTTTCGTCAATCCGTTCCTTTTCGTCTTTCTCAGGGAATAATTGTTTCCAAAGATATTTGATGTCAATGACAAAATCCTTCTTACCTCTGTCATTTAAGGTTTTATTAACAAATTTAATGATTTTATCAATGTCTTCTCTTTTAACGCTTACAAGATCTTTTTCTGAGCAATAGACAACAATTTTTAGTTGATTCAACAACCTCAAACGCCTGACATAGCTTTGATCCTGCACTTCAAACTTGTCCATCAGGGCCTCAAAATACCTTAAATTAGCCTGATTTTTGCAGTAATATATGCTCCGAGAATTTGAATTTGAAGGTTTCTTTATTAAGTCCGCTAAGTGTTTTTTAAATCCTTCGTATCTTTTCTTGCTGCTATAAATATCATCTTCTGCCATATTACTTACCTCGCTAAATTGATTTATAAGGCTACAGTAATACGCATTGCTTTAGAATTCAAGTGCGGGAGACAGGGTTCGAACCTGCGCAGGCACTAAGCCAATAGGTCCTTAGCCTATCCCGTTAAGTCATACTTAATATATTAAGCATTTTGACCGCTCCGGCACTCCCGCATAGAAAGTAGTAATTTAATAATACTTTAAAAGATTTTCTATAACTACTTAATTTTTGTAATGTATTTAAAGTATTATAGCAAATTTAAATTTATGGAGGTCCTCCACCTTGATTATTTCTTTCTTGGTCTCTTCTGTGCTGATAAGCACGACTCCTTTTACCAGGGATATCAACATTTCTATTCTGTACAGGCCCTCTTCCATGTCTTGCCTGGAATGTAATTTGTATATTCGGATCTGGACTTCCAACTTCTACTACAGTAAAGATTACTTCTTTAGTTTCGTTAGCTACAATGGTTTGTAAGCATGTTCCGTTGACAACTTCATAACCTTGAGGCACCTGTATGCACATATCAAGGGTCCAGTTACTATCTGAAGTAAGTATGAACGGATAAAGAGTTACATTGTCTTCCCAGACTACATATTGAGGATGAATTATTTCAAGGATTGATCCTACTATAACGGTTTTACTCCCACCTTTATAATCTACAGATCCATCCCTATTAAGTACCTTAATTATTTGGAAATCTTTGAATGCTAAGTCACCTTGTTGATCCCCATTGGTATCATTGAAATCCTCGAAACCTTTTGGTTTTCCTGTATAAATGGTCTTGTTTGTCAAAATATCATAATATTTAGTTATAACAAGATATACACCAGTTTGATTTTCTCCAGCTATACACCTTCCAGTTAAGTTTGTGGTACATCTTCCAACTCTGGCAATATTGGCTTCAAATACCTCTGCGTAAAGAGTACCTGACGGATTCATTGTGAAGTTTGATTGGAATGTTGTATTTTGTCTATCAAAGACTCTCACTTCTGCTCCTTGAATTGGATTTTTACAACTTCCCGCCCCCCCACAGTATGTACCAATCCGGTCAATCACATGTAATTCTACCAGATTCTCATCACCGACTAGACAACCTTGGAATTCTGGTCTACCCAAAGTTAGAGGACATGCATCCTCATCATCATCTATACCATCCTCATCTGAATCTCTTGGTAGAATTCTTACAAATACTTCTTGTAAGTCAGAAGAATTTCCGAAGAATGCAGTCACCACTGTTGAATACAATCCGAGATCTTCAGGTTGAGTTTGCCATTGACAATTCAAATTGAATGGTGGAGTGCAGATGATACTAACAGAGATATTATCAAAATCCAATAAGGGTATTATTGTAACACTAAATTCGGCAGTATCATCAAAAATACCATCAGTTACTCTTAATGTAATATTATTTGAACCCACTTGATCTAAGGTGGGTGTACTACAAGTAAACAAAGAAATATTTGAGATATTACAGTTTATTAAGTTTG
>MFUO01000019.1 GCA_001786995.1 Candidatus Nomurabacteria bacterium RIFCSPLOWO2_01_FULL_33_17
TATGTCATAGGATAAAGAATTGTTGTTATATACTATGATTTACTTTTATGTTTGCATGGACATGAAAGGACATTGAATCCATGATAAAAATAAGTTATTGAATGATAGTACTCGTATAATTTATTTTGAAAATTGCGTACTGTCTAAACATGTAGACTGATATACGCCTACACACTGCACGGGGGTTCGAATCCCCCCACCTCCACTGGTAAAAACATTACACCCATCAGGG
Source organism: Candidatus Nomurabacteria bacterium RIFCSPLOWO2_01_FULL_33_17 (assembly GCA_001786995.1). Taxonomy (GTDB): domain Bacteria; phylum Patescibacteriota; class Minisyncoccia; order Phycocordibacterales; family UBA9973; genus 2-01-FULL-33-17. Next base: position 233 of record MFUO01000019.1, read on the forward strand.
TGTTTTTGTTTTTTCAGTGGAGGTGAACAAGACAATTTCTTGTCTTGTGTGGGGGATTCGAAAAGCTTTTCGATGTGTATGAGAAATTTATAATTTTGAATACACCGAAAAGGTGTACAGCGTCTGTAAGACGAGACTCCCCCCTTTGTGCTTAAAATTTGAGTCAACAAATTTATGTGTGACCGAATCCGCTTCTTGTCTTGTGTGGAATATTTAAATTACCCACCCATAAAAAAGCCCCCAAATAAATGAGGGAAGGTAACAATATAAAATTTTTAACCACCATTATCTACTAATCCGGACAATGATTCCAAGTCATGAATATTTCTTATAACACTGGCTAAGAGTGGTGCTAAAGAAATAACATCAAATTTATCTGGATATCTATAGATAACTGGATTATCAATAGAATCAGTAATGACAATTTTTTTAAACTCAGATTGGCCAAGTTTATGAATTGCATTTTTAGAAAAGACACCATGAGGAGCCATGAGGTAAACATCTTTTGCTCCTTTTTCTTTTGCCTCTTTTAACTTTTCAAGTGCTTTTAAAACTGTCCCACCGGTATCAATCAAATCATCATAAATGATGCAATCTCTACCAGCAAAATCACCAATAACATGTAAAACTTCGGACTCACCAGCTTTTACACGCCTTTTGTTTAAAAGTACATATTCTAGATCAAGTAACTTTGCAAAGTCATCAGTACTTTTAGCCGCACCAATATCAGGAGAAACCATTGTAGGTTTTTTATGTCCATTATAATTTGCTTTAATTATTCCATTTGATTTTAAATAATCAATAAACAATTTAGCTGGATCAATGTTTTCAACAATGCAATCATTGTCAAAAAATCCTTCGATTTGGTCAGCGTGTAATTTTACGACCACAACACCATCAACTCCAACTGCTTTTTGATAACAATTTGCTATGACCTTTGCACTAACAGATTTTCTTTTTGGACGGCCTTTTTTATTTGCTTCTCGCCTATCCTGTCTTTGATATGGGAAAATTGGCTGAACCAAATACACCTTTATGGCGCGAGCTCGTTTGGCTGCATCAATAAGTAATAAAGATTCTACAAAATTATCATTCACATTACCAGTAACAGAAGTTTGTATAATAAACACCTCTGAACCAGCAACAGTTTCTGTGATTTCGGCATCAATTTCTCCATTTGCAAACACTTCTATTATTCTAGAAGTAAGTTGTATTTTTAATTCGTTTGCAATTCCTTGTGCAAGTATCAAGTTTGTTGAACCTGCAATAATAGCTATTTTTTTCATTTCTAGTTTTTAAATTTGAACTCACTATATCATATTGGTGTATTTTGTAAAGGGTTAAATAAATTCAAATTTTAATGTAAAATATAACCATGTCTGACGAAATAACACAAACACCAATAGAAGAAAATACTACGGTTGTCCCTAGTGAAACTATCCCAACAGAAGTTGTAACGCCACCCGATCCCGTGCGAGCCGACGGTAATGAACTATTACCTGCCTCTAACGGGACAAGCCCCATACAAATAGAAAAAACACCCGAAGTAATCCCCCAGGTTTCTGAACCAATTTCTAAACCAACTTTGGAACCAATTTCTGAACCTGTTATAGAACCTGTATCAGAAATTACAACAGAACCAATAACCCAAACAGAACTTATAGATCAAATTCCAACACAAGAGATTCCAGTAGAAATTATAAATACACCAGAGGTTGTGATACCCACCGAAATAGTAACACCATCTGAAATTGTGAGTATTCCTGAAATCCCAATTGATCCCGTGCGAGCCGACGGTAATGATTTATTACCTGCCTCTAACGGGACAGGTCCCATACAAACCAACGATATAGAAAATGAATCTACTTCTAACGGGACAGGCCCTACACAAATAGAAAATCCACCAACTATAACTGAACCAATAAAAGAAGAAAATATAATTCGTAGCTTTTTATTAAAACTGCTTGATAAAGCAAATCTTGCAATTAAAACTAGAAATACGAAGAGACTTGAAAAACTAACAATATTCTTTGATACCAATCCCCGTGTTACAAACAATATGGTAGAAAAATTATTAAAAGTTTCCGATTCTACAGCTACAAATTATCTTAAAAAACTTAAAAACCAAGGAAAAATAATCCAACACGGAACGCATGGTAGCGGAATATTTTATACGAAAGCTTGATTTATTCTTCGCCTGGTTTATCAATCAAAATTGCTTCTATGCCTATGGATTCACCAGTAATACGAATAACATCTTTATCGACTTTTTTAAATTCCGTGCTGGATTTATTGAAATGATTCACAGCCGTTGATAATGCATTCCCCAACTTTTGATGATAATCATCATATGAACGAAGGTGATTACCCAGTTCATTGACCCGTTTTACTATGTCTTTTGCGGATTCTTCTATTTGCATGGCTTTAAGACCTTGAAGAACGGTTTGAAGATAAGCCAAGAATGATGTTGGCGAAACTATTATAACTTTATACCGAGATGCGGCTCTTTGAATCAAATTTTCTTCATCTTCCCCTGTACGAAGCCCAATTTTGTTAACCAATAAATCATAATAAATGGCTTCATGCGGAATGAACATAAAAGCAAATTCCATTGTATTTTGGTCTGGTTGAATATATTTCGCAGTTTCTACAATACGGTTTTTTAAATCACCAAGAAAAACTTTTTCTAAACGATCTTTTTCATTTGGGTCGCGAGTTTCACTGATACGGTTATAATTTTCCAAAGAAAATTTGGAATCAATTGGTATTATTTTATCCTTTACGAAAACAACAGCATCGACAATGTCCCCATTTGGAAAACCATATTGCATTTGATATGAGCCTGGTGGCATAGTATTTTTTAAAAGTGTTTCCAAATAGTATTCCCCCAAGATTCCTCGTTGTTTTGGATTTTTTAAAATATCTTGTAAAGATTGAAGTTGATCAGTAAAAGATATAACTTGTTTGTTAGTTTCTTCAAGCTTTGTAATTTTTTCGGTAATATCACGAACTATTTTAGAAGTTTCGCTAGATTGATAACGCATTGATTCTTGAATACCTTTGTTAGATTCATGAAGCTTATTATCAATCGTCCGTGTTAGTTCGTTGATTTGAGTTAAAAGCATTTGGAGAGAGCCTTGATCATTCTTATTTTTATTCGTAAATCTATTAGCAATAATAAAAGCTAAAATAGCCCCTATTACAATACCCAAAATTACAATTACTATATCCATATACACTAGTCTAGCATAAATTAATAGTAATCTGGTATACTGTATATATAATATTAATTAATTATAATTATGTGTAACAAAAATATATCCTGTTTTACAGGTAGTGGTTGCCGATGTACAAAAGATGCTGGTTTACTATTTTTAAGAATTGCTGTTGGTGTGCCATTTATTGTTCATGGTTTAGCTAAATTTATGGATATACCAGGAACAACAGGATTTTTTGCATCTCTTGGTTTATCACCAATATTTACTTACTTAGTTAGCGGTGGAGAATTGTTAGCTGGAATAATGATACTTTTGGGTGTTTGGTCATTTCTTGGTGGCTGGATAGCTTCAATAATTATGGTTTGTGCTTATACACTAGTAAAATACAAAGCTCCATTTTTAGGTGGATACGAACTTGATTTTGCATTCTTTTTCGGAGGTTTAGCGATTGCAATGCTTGGTTCCGGACGATATTCATTAATTCGTGGTCATAAATGTAATTCGGAATGTATTCCTGGTACATGCAATGATAAAAAAGAATTACCAAATGTGATTAAACCAGAAGATAATCAAAAGAAAGATTTAATGTGTGAATGTGATGGCAAAGGAGGATGCTCGGATGGAGTTTGTACAACATGTCCTGGTTGCAACCCTGATTTGAACAAATAAAATGAACCTCGACCGTCTTACTATTTCTGGATTTCGAGGATTATTGGGTACAGAATTAACTGACGAAACGGTAGTTTTACTTGTAAAAGCTTTTATAGACCCCCTCTTAGTCTCCCCCTTAGCAGGGGGCGAAAGTCACAATAAAAAACAAACAAACAAACTCCATATCTTAATAGGCCGGGATGGGAGAGAATCTGGGATTCATATAGAAGAAATTATTGTAAAGACATTAGTAGAAAATGGTATCAATGTAACCGTAGGTGGTATTTTGACTACGCCAAGTGTACTTTATTTAACAAAAACTTTGACATTTGATGCTGGAATTATAATTACCGCATCTCATAATCCAATAGAATATAATGGTTTGAAATTTGTAAATAATGATGGATTTTTTGTATCTCATGAATTTATCCAAAAAATGAAAGACGGGATAAACTTGGGAGATATGGTTCCAAATAATGAAAGTGTAATGGGTGAGATTATTTATGATTCGACTTTAGCCAAAAGGTATACAGACCATATAATTTCATCTTTTAGTAAACTAAAAACAAAAATGCGAGTTATAGTAGACCCGGTTAACAGTAGCGGGTCAATTATGTCGCCAGAATTCTTACGAGGATTAGGGTGTGAAGTTATAATGATAAATGATGAACCAATTGGTATTTTTGCAAGACAAGCTGAACCGAATCCACAAGCATTATTAGAATTGGGTCGTGCAACATTGGGCTATGCAATGGATATTGGATTTGGTTTAGATCCTGATGGAGACAGACTAGCACTAGTTGATGAAAATGGTATTCCTGTTTTTGAAGAATACACACTGGCATTATGTGCAAAAGCAGTATATGAGAAATTAAAAAAAGAAAATGTATTATCTTCGGCCGGACCATTGGTAATAAATTTATCCTCATCAAATACAAGTAGTGATGTTGCAAAAGAATATGGTATTGAAACAAAAAGATCTAAAGTAGGCGAAGCCAATGTTGTAGAAAAAATGATAGAAAACAATAGCATGTTTGGTGGAGAAGGATCTGGTGGAGTAATATTTCGACCAGTTAATTTTTGTCGAGATAGTTTTGTGGGTATGGCGTTAATTTTGAACTTGATGGAAGAGACTGGTAAAAAATTATCCGTACTTGTAGATGAATTACCTAAATATATAATGGCTAAAACAAAAATATCTCAGGTTATAGGTGACAGGTTACAGGTTACAGAAAACCAAAAGCTAAAAGATCTTTTTAAAAATGGGGATCTTGATGATTCTGATGGTTTAAGATTTGATTTTTCTGATTCATCATGGATACAAATTAGAGCTAGTAATACCGAGCCAATCGTACGAATATATGGTGAAGCAAAAACACAAGAAAGGATCGATGAATTGGTAAATTTAGCAAAAAAGACATTAAGTTATTAAAGCTTGGTATTCTTGCTTTTTTTCTTAAATAGTGTATATTTATATATGTAATCCATTACTCGTTTGAGTGAAAAAGAATTGAAAGAAAGAATAAACAATCAAATAAGAGTTAGAGAATTGCGTGTCATTGGTATAGACGGCGAAAATCTTGGTGTACTTTCCTTTGAAGAAGCACTAAAAATAGCTGTTTCAAATGGGCTTGATCTTATAGAAGTATCCCCTGAAGCCAGACCACCAGTTGCAAAAATCGCTGATTACGGTAAATATGCTTATGAACAAGCTAAAAAAGCCAAAAAAATGAAGGCTGGGGCACACATTACAGAGACAAAGAGCGTCCAAGTAAAAATAGCCACTGGAGAACATGATTTGGAAATGAAGGCTCGTCAAGCATCAAAATGGCTATCCGAAGGGCATCGTATAAAGGCTGAATTATTTTTAGCAGGACGAGCCAAAGGAATGCCAGATGAATTTTTAAGAGAAAGAATGGACCGATTTTTAAATCTTATTACTGTTGCATATAAAATTTCCGAACCTTATAAAAAGGGTCCAAAAGGTCCAATTATAACAATAGAGAAAGTAAAATAATTATTATGAAAACAAACAAATCTTTATCAAAACGCCTACGCATTACCAAGACGGGTAAAGTTATGGCACGCCAAGCAGGACAAAACCATTTTAATGCAAAAGCTAGTCGTGTTAAACAATTAGCTACACGAAAGTCTGTACAAATAAAACTTTCACCAAAACTAAAAAGCCAAAACTTGCCTTTTGCTTAATTATTAGAAATTATCCTATAAAAATAACATGACCCGAGTAAAAAGAGGAACAATAAAAAATAAAAAAAGAAAGAATGTCCTGAAAGCTGCAAAAGGATATCGTTTTGGACGATCAACAAAAGAAGCTGCTGCAAAAGATGCACTTCGCCATGCTGGAGCATATGCTTTTGCTCATAGAAAAGACAAAAAGACAGACCGTCGTGGTTTATGGCAAATGACAATTAGCGCTGCAGCCCGCGAATTTGGATTTTCATATAGTAAATTTATTGATTCTATGAAAAAGAAAAAGATTGTTGTTGATCGAAAAATTTTAGCTGATCTAGCTTATAGTGAACCTGAAACTTTTAAGAGGATTGTAGATAAACTAGGAGCTTAGACCAATACCTCACCCCGACATATTTTATAATATGTCTGCCCCTCTCCTGAACAAGGAGAGGGGCAAAGTAAAATACTTTTTAGAAAGCTAACACAACACTGTCCCCGCGATCTGGGATAACTACATTTGTGCCATATTCATCATGAATTCTTTGAGCTAAAAAGGATGATGATTGAGGTTCTCCTAACACAATAAATAATGTTTTAACGGTTTTTGCTGTGTGACCAAACCATTCTATTATGTGATCAGAATCTTTGTGCCCAGAATAACCTAAAATTTTAGAAATACGAGCACGGACAGGAACTTCTTCACCGGCTATTCTTATTTTTTTATGACCTTCTTCTATCAACCTACCCATTGTACCTACGGCTTGATAACCAGTAAGTAAAATAGTGCTTTTAGGGTCGCTAATATAGTTATGCTCATGATGAATTATGCGTCCACCTTGGGACATTCCAGAGCCTGCAATGATGACTTTGGGCATGGGCTCGTGCAGTATTTCGATAGAATCTTGTGTGTCTAATGTAATAGAAAGCCCTGGGAAAGAGAAAATGTCATCCCCAGACTCTATTATTTTTCTTGCCCGATCATTATAATATTTTGTATATTTTTTAAAAACTTTTGTAAGATGAATAGCCAATGGTGAATCCAAAAATACACGCATTTTAGGAATTTCTTTTTTTTGAATCATTGTATCTATCTCAAAAAGTAATTCTTGTGTTCTTTCTAGAGAAAATGTTGGCATAACCAATGCCCCGCCTTTTTCATGATTTAATTTTAACTCATCTATTAATTTTGTGCGACGCAAAGCACGGTCTTCGTGATTACGATCCCCATAAACAGATTCAGTGATCACATATTTGGCATCATTTAGATATTCAGTATCACGAAGTAAAACAGATGGCGAATTACCTAAATCTCCTGTAAAGACAATCTTTTGTTTGTTATAAGTTATTTCAATCATAGCTGAACCCAAAATATGCCCAGAATCTAAGAATTTTACACTAAAACCATAAGGTAAATTTATTTCATTATGGTATTCAAAAGATTCCCATAATTTCATAATTGCTGATATGTTTTCCTCTGTATACATTGCTAATATATTTTCGTCTTCTTCATGAGAAAGTATTTTTACAGTATCTTCTAACATTAAAATAGCTAAATCACGAGTTGCATCGGTGGAAATTATTCGTCCATGAAAACCAGCTGAATATAGTTTCGGTATAAGACCAATATGGTCAACATGAGAATGTGAAATAAATAAAACATCAATATCGCGGGCTTCATAAGGAAAAGGTAACCAATTTACAGGATCAGCTAATTTAACACCTTGGGTTAAACCACAATCAAATAAAATCTTGTAACCTGTATCACCCGGTTCCCCATTACCAGGATGTTCCAATAAAAAATTAGCTCCGGTTGCAGTACCGAGCCCTGAAACAAATGTTAATTTTAAGTCCGGATGAAGTGTTGCCATATGTATTTATTATAACTTAACTAAGACTATTGTGCTAGAACAATTTTTTTATGACGCAAATAAATAAATACGGCTTGTAGTGCCCCCAACATGCCAAAAAAGATATCACTTAATGAGTCAATTAAATCAAACTTTTCTTGGGCTAGGATTGTTTTAAAAAAATATTCATAAAATTCCCATAAAATTGTAATCAAAAATGTTAAAACTAGACTAAACAAAACTATCTTAAAAGTTTGAATATACGCAGTTTTTTTATAGCTCAAAAGAAAATAAACGACTAGTAGACCTGTAAATAAGCCTCCAAAGAAATGCATTGGTATGTCGTACCACCAAATTATCCAATACAAAGCGAGCCAAATACCAAGTGTGTTAAATAAAAATGTACAAAATACAGTAATTGCTGCACGATTAAACAGTCTTTTTCTTAAATTATTCAAATGAATGTGATCCATAGGGATATTATAACACAGGGAGACAATATACTTATAGCGAGGTTCCGCAACGAAGTGAGGACTGGCGAGCGGTAGTATATTTCGTACTGTGATATTCTAAACAAAAAATCATCCGTATAGATGATTGTTTGTTAGGATTATTTGATAAATAGTTACCCTAGTTTGTTACTAGGTGGGTCCGCTATCAACTGGACCAAGATCTAATTGAACACTGCGATCCCGAATAAAAATTGTTCTAGAATAATATGTCAAATAATCCTATATTCATTTTATTCTTTTCTGCCAATTCGTCAATCTTGCCGAAATGGATTTTTTGTACCAAAACAAAAAAATACTCTAGAGAAAGTATTCTTTTAAATCTTCAATCTTAAGAGATACAGATTCATCATTAACATCCTCGGGTTTAATTTTAGAATGTGCAAATATTTGTTTTTCAATTTCGCGCAATGATGATTCAAATATAAATTGTTCATCAACTCCGGGATTAACAGGATAAGCTCCTCCACGGCTGGCTATACTACTACTATTCTCTGTTTTGCCATAACGATTACGAAGGTCCCCTAATCTTTCTTCAAGAGAAACTATACCGGTTGGATTTACACGCATATCTGCATAAGCACATATCTTTTTATTAAAATCTTGACCTTTTGCATTTTCATCAGCGGTAAAAAAAGCTATGCAATCAACCAGTTTAGAAATATCTTCTGATAGTCCAAGCTCTTTTATAATCATAAGTGTGGCTTTATGCTCATCTTCCCCATATTTAGTTATATATTCATCTTGTACCTTTTGCCAATATTTGGAACCTTCAAGTTCTGTAAAATGTGGGAAATAACCAAGATTAAATTTAATAATATTTCCCATATCGTGCAGTAAACATGCCGAAATAACATTGTCTTTATTAACAGGAATATTCATATTATCGCAAATCATTTGCGCAACCATTGCCACCCGTAATTGGTGAGTTTGCAAATTCGGCATTATTTTATGATCTCTATATATATCTGTAATCTTTCTCATAATTATATAATACCACAAAATCCGCAATTTAGCGGATTTTTAAAAATTTATTCGTCTACACCAAATCTTTTGTAATCTTGAATTTTTGAATTACCAAACCAATGCTTGATTTCATGTTCAGCTTCTTCTGGAGTTTCAGAGCAATGAACAACATTCATAACGGCTCTCTTTTCCATATTTGCTAGTGCTGGAGAGTCAATTGAAAAATCACCACGAATTGTACCCATATCAGCTTTGTAAGGCATTGTTTCGCCTGCTACTTTACGAACTACATCAACTGCATGAACACCCTTTACAACCATTTTTACAAGTGGAGCTGAAGTCATATAATCAATAAGCCATTTACGAATCTCTGGACCGATTTTTGCAGGATCTGTAGTTCCAAAATCCGCCATTGCATCATAACCATATTTTTCATAAGTTGTCATGGTTTTATTACCAAGACGAGTTATCCAACCTTCATCTTTAGGATAATGATTATCAACCATATCAAATTCTGGTTCAAACATTTCCAATGCAACAATTTTAAGATCTCGTTGTTCAAAACGCTTTATAACTTCACCAATTAAACCCTTTCGAACACCATCTGGCTTAATCATAACATATGTAACTTCTTCTTTTGGATGCTTCATAAATAAAAAATCGCTTGCGCATTTATAGTAATACGGATACTATAGCAAAAAAATAGCCAAAAGTATACCATCTGTATATTTCACCACCCCATACCCATCCTGATTCCTCGGAATCACCTACTGGGTTAGGCGGGCGGGGGAATTTAGCTACTTTTTTATTTGTTCATTAAAAGTGATAACACTATAATCATTCTCATTTATCCCATTCATTTCATAAATCTGCATTGTAGAACATTTTAAATGTTTATCCCAAACAAAACCTAACTTTTCTGAAATTTTCTCTACACTATCCCAATTATTTCCTTCAATCTCAACATAAGGCTTGATCATTGGCCAATAATCTATATCTATCTCTACATCATCCAATATATATCGTTCACGCTTATTTTCTTCATAAAATTTTACTATCATTCCAATAGATTTCAAAAATTGATCAGCAAGATTAAAATCACTAACTATTATTTCAATTTCTTTCATACCTTTATCTCCCATAATATGATTACCAACATCTAATCTTTGTTTATAAGTCATTACTATTTTATCACCTTCATCGCGAACACGAACCCAAGAATTATTTTTATCCAAAGGTAATCCAGGAAAATCATAAACTTTTCTTTTGTAATTAAAATTACCAACAAATTCTGCACCAAAATTTTCTAATTTTGATTTCAAATTAGCAATATCTACTTCTAAAAATTTTACCTCTATTTCTTCCATATTATTCTCAGATAGCGCCTCAGGCGCTATCTGGTAAATTATCATCTTCTAATAATGATGTTTTACCTCTTTCTTCTCTTATTATTGAAATTATCTCTTTACAGTGTTTTTCAAAACCTTGAACTCCACCAAAAAGTTCTAATATATTAGAACCTTCTTGTTTATCAACAATTGTAAAATCATTACTTTTATATTCATGGTCACTATTAAATACTAAATATTTTTTATCTTCAGGAATATTATGAACTTTGTCATTGTTGTTTACATAACCAATGATTTTATTAAAATAATTATCATCATGAAGATGATGAGATTTAAAAGGACCCTGAAAAAGTACGCCTGTTCTAGATTCTTTTTGATTAAAAAAAGAAGTATATCCTGCTTGTAATTTTTGCATAAATTTAGCAATACCTCCATCAACTAATTGTTTTAAAACAAAATGAAAATGATTTGGATTAATACAGTACACAACTATTGCAACTAATGGCTCAGATAGCGCCTCAGGCGCTATCTGAGATTTCCGTAAATTTGTTAAACTATGTATAACATCTATTTGATTAAATTCAATTATACTTTCAATAAATCTATGCAAATCTTTTTCATTACTAAAAATATCTCGTTTATCAACCCCACGATTATAAATATGATAATATTCACCTGTTACAATAGATTGTTTACGCATATATTTTATTATATCACAGATAGCGCCTGAGGCGCTATCTGGTTATTGGCTTTGGTTATATTTTGCGATGATTTCGGCTTCGACTTCTTCACGATCGCGACCATATCGAAGATATGAAAGCTCTTTTAATAGTGGAACTATTTGAGTATTACTTGGTGGGTTGTCAGCGGTACGAATATTAAATGGCTTTACTGGTTGACCTTTATAAAGCATTGCCATATAGGCTTCACGATTATCCAATTTCATGATGTCAGTTGAAGTAAAGACTGGTTCAAATTGCTTTTGCATGAATTCAGCATCTTCAGGTGATACACGGAAACAAGCTTTTGAACCCACATTACCAAAAACTGCGCCTTTTATATCATCTTGTAATTGTGAAATATATTGATGAGCTAAATTTAATGATAAGCGATATTTACGAGCCTCGGATAAAATCGAACTAATGGCTGGTGTCGTAACATTTTGGAATTCATCAATATACAAGAAGAAATCTTCAACTTTTTTACCATACATGTCGGCTCGAGAAAGTGCGGCCATTTGGAATTTCATAACTAAAATCATACCAATTAAATTTGCATTTAATTCACCAAGACGACCCTTGGATAAATTTACTAAAAGTATTTTCTTATTATCCATAATATCGCGCATATTTAATACGGAATTTTCTTGAACAATAATTGGGCGCAAAAATTCATTCGAAATTAATGGATCAAATTTAGATGTAACATAAGGCACAAAGTTGGCTAACCCTGATTCCCCTGTTGTTTCTTCGGCACTTTTCCAAAATTGTTTTACGATAGGATTTTTACAATGGGACATTTTCATATCACGAAATGTTTTGTCGGCCATGACACGAGTAATTTCAAGTAATGTATTCCCGGATTCTGGATGATCCATAACAAGCATTGCAGAATTTTTGAAATATTGTTCAAACAATGGACCACCGGTGGCTTTTAAATCAAACAATTGACTAAAGACGCTCATCAAAGAATCAATAACCATGGTTTTTTGTTCGGGAAAACGAGGATCAAATTCGAGCATATTTAATGCCATAGGCCGTGGTGTATAAGCTGGATCAAAATAAATAACATCATCAATACGGTCTTTAGGAACATAACTTAAAATGTCTTGAATATCATTTCCATGAGGATCAATAAAGCAACAACCGCGACCCTTGGCAATGTCTTGGGATATCATTGTTCGTAAAATACCAGACTTACCAACACCAGTTTGACCAATAACATATAAATGTCGCATACGATCCTCGGTACGCATAAAAATTGGTGTTGTTATGCCTCGGTATGAATTGTATCCCAAAAGAACACCATCATCATCCGATTGAATATCACCCATTTCAATTGGTGCAGGAGAGCCTGCAGATTTAGCTTGTTTAAGTTGAGGAGAATTTTCAATATCATATGGGAAATGAAATATTGTAGCTAATTCGGTAAAATTCAAAGGCATAACAAATGATTTATCAAACATTCGATAAGTAAATGCATGTAAAAAACTTCCCATATTCTTTTCTTCAACTTTTTTAAATTCTATTCCATTTCTATGAGATTCTGTAAATTGATTAAAGCCAGACTCTATTTCGGCACGAATGTTTTCTGACCTATCATGATTTGCACCAGCAGTAACAATACGAAGTGTTGCCCCCATGATTGGTCTTTTTACTTTTTCCGTGATATAGCCTATTGCTTCGTCATCTGTCTTTTTTTCTTTTTCTTTTTCATCTTTATCTTTGGGAGATATCATGTCCATTGCAAACGAACCAATACCTGATGCAAGCTTGCTAAATGTGCCCTGCATGGCTTCTTTGACAGATACACCGTCTTTTAATTGTTTTAATACATCATGATAGTGATCAGTATAGTCTTCATCTTGGGGCATCATTGTTAGTTGAACTGCAGCACCTTCGCCTGTACGCTTGAGCTTGGTAAAAACATTAATTAAAATATTTAATGGGTCATGGTCAAAAGTATCAAAAGTTTTTATTGGAAAAATATCATAATTTTTTAATACTCCATATGAAGCTGAAATACCACCGCGCTCTTCAGGAAAAATATTGTAATCATCGGGAATTTCATTAAGTCGAGCTTTTGCATGAACACCTAATACATGTTTTTCAAGTAATGATGCTTTTTCCGCAGGGACAGCAGCATAAAAAACAATATGATCAGTATTGTTAGCCAATACAATTTCTAAAGAAAAATGAGCCCGCTCTTTATTATTTTTTGTTTCGGCAATAGAATGCATACCAGCATAGAATTGCTCCATAGAAGTAATCAAAGCTTTGAAATCAGTATTATCTTTTTCATTTTCGGGCTCGGGTAATGTGATTTCAAATAATTTCATATCAATGGCTTGCCAAAGAGGATTTGTTTCTTTAATTCCTGGGATGGAATGAGTTTCGCATAAATATTGAACCAAAAAACGATGAAAATCCGCATCTAAATGAGGATTCTTGAGATCAGCAACAACACCAAGAGTCGAAATTATACCTTTACGAAGCATAAGAGCTAAAAGCTCTTCCATTGTTTTGTCATGTTTTTCTGGTTGAAGACGAAGAACGATTTCATTGTGTTCACTGCGTGGTATTTGTAGTTTAGGAGGAATTGGAATTTCATTTGCAATTCTTTTGTATTCAGCTAATGTATCATGGGCAATATTTTCTTTCTTTACTTCAATACCTTTTTCAATTAAAGTATTTTCTTTTTTAGCTAATTCACTACGCAAAAATGCAATCTCTTCTTCGTGAGATGTAAATTGTGGAATTGTTTCAGGGCTAAAAGTTTCCATAGGATTATTATAGCAGAAAAATCTATTTTAGCGCACCCCACCTAATCCTCCCCTTCACAAGGGAGGACTAAACACAAAATTCTATATTTTTGTTAAAATTTCACACCCATTATCCGTTACAACAACAGTATGTTCAAAATGAGCGGAAAGATTATGGTCTTTTGTTGTAACAGTATAACCATCACGCGAAAATGAAACAAATCTTGTGCCAATATTTAACATAGGTTCAATAGCTAAAACCATACCAGCTTTTAATAATTCACCAGTTCCTGCTTTACCATAATTGGGAATATATGGGTCTTCGTGGACTGTATAACCCACACCATGCCCTGCAAGCTCACGAACAATGCCATATTTGTATGGTTTTACATATTGCTCGATTGCATACCCAATATCGCCAACATGTGCACCAGCACGAATTATTTTTATACCAATATCCAAAGCATTTTTGGTAATTTCTAAAAGCTTTTTAGTTTCATTTGATATTTCTCCTACGGGAAAGCTCACGGCATGATCAGTATATAAACCATCATGAATAAGACCCCCATCCAAAGTTATAATATCGCCTTGTTTTAAAATACAAGATTCATCTGGGATTCCATGAACGATGACATCATTTATAGATGTACACAAAGATGCCGGAAATGGAGTATGAACACCTTCGGGTCGATAACCCAAAAATGCTGGGTCATCACCCAATTTGCGAACTTCGCTTTCAAAAATTATATCCAATTCTTTTGTGGAAATACCAGGCTTGATATGTAAACTTGTAGCAAAAATAGCTTGTGCTAAATGCTTGCCACCAATTCGTAGTGATTCTATTTCAGAAGGTTTTTTGATAGTAATAGACATTTATTTTATTCTTGTACCAATAAATTCTTTGTCATCTAAATAATTTTTTAAATTAGACAAATGACGGCCATTCATGATAACAACCTCAATACCAGATTCGTCAGCCTGTTTGGCAGCAATTGGATCAAAAGGGGTATTGGCACCTGGATTCCATTCGTTAGGTAATATCTTTCGAAAATCTGCCCAAGTAGATTCAATTATTGGCTGTGCATCAGGGTAAACTTTAGGATCTTTATCATATGCATATTCAATATTGGAAAGATTAATAATACTTTTTGCATTTACTTTTTGTGCAAAAAGTATTGCATCATAATCAGTAGAACAACCTGGCTTCCACCCGGCGCAAATTGTTATTAATTTATCACTTTTTTGTAAATCATTTGGATCTTGAATAATTTCATTATAAGCATAATCTCCAAAAGCTAATTTAATAAACTGTGCATTAAATAAAGTTGTATGAATACCAAGCCAATCTAAATCTTCATTATTTACATCACGAATTTGTTTTAAAGCATGTTGATAATTGCGACATGTTTTACCACCACCAACAATAATGACAAATTTGATATTTTGAATCGTATATTCTTTTATGAGATCTATAAATTCTTTTATATATACTGGATCAGGTTTATCTGGCACTACGATAGAACCGCCTAAAGATATAATTATAGTTTTGTGATTCTCTTGCATATATTATATATACGATATCAATTTATCCATTACATCAATGTGAATATCTTCTATAGTTCTCTCACCGTCAACTGGTATATAAATAAAATCAGGGTTTTCCTTTAAGTATAACAAAGCAGGCGCAACATATTTTTCATACCAATCAAGTCTTGTTACAGCATTTTCATTTGTATCGTCAGGTCGCCCGCGCTTTAGCATTCTTGATTTTGAGCTTTCACGACTTACAATAAAATCAAGTATAATGATATTTTGTCTGTTATAAAAAGAAAATGCATCAGCTAGGATCATAGCTTCCTCAATTCGGCGAGGAAAGCCGTCAATAAGTATGTCCGTATTTTCATTTAATTTTTCAATAAAAGCTTGCCCCCACATGGAGACTGTTAAAAATAAAGGTTGAAGTTGACCATTGTTTGTTAAATCTTCGGCAATTTTTGCAGTATAAGTACCATTACTAAAAAGATTTCGAAAAAAATCTCCAGTTGCAAAAGATTCAGGCTTTGTGCCTTTGATTTCATTTATCTTTTGAGATAATAATTTCAACTGTGTCCCCTTGCCACAGCCAGATCTTCCAAAAGCAATCATTGTTAAAGGTTTTTTATCTGACATATACTAATATTAACTTATAAATTAAAAATTACCAACTACACGCACCCCACCTAACCTCTCCCCAAAGCGGAGAGGAATTCGCTACAAAATAAAACCCCAAAAGTTGGGGTATCTATTTAATAATATTCTTGTGATGACATTTGAGCTTCAACCTTTTTAATAATATCAATAACAACGGATACTACGATCAGTAGTGCAGTTCCCCCTATAGCGAGAGCTTGATTTCCAGATATTTCCTTTGCAATTAAAGGCAAAACCGCAATAATACCCAAGAATATTGAACCAACTAAAGTTATACGAGTAACAATATGACCTAAATAATCGCGTGTAGGTATACCTGGGCGAATACCTGGGATAAAGGCTCCGCTTCTTTGAAGATTTTCACTAATTTGTTTTGGATCAAATGTAACTGCAGTGTAAAAATATGTAAACAATACAACGAGTACAAAATACACGATACTATATGCCCATGTTGTTTGACTAAATGTAGTCATCAATGCTCCAGCCTTTGCCAAAATAGCATACGAGCTACCAGCAAAAAGACTACCCAGAATTTGCGGGAAAAGTAAAATGGATAATGCAAAAATAATTGGAATAACTCCGGCTTGGTTTACACGAAGTGGGATATAGGTTTGGGTAGCGCCAAATACTCGGCCACCATTTTGAGCTTGGCGAGCATAGGTTACAGGAACTGGTCTTTCGGCTTCGGTAATAAAAATGACTCCGGCAATTAACAAAACTGCAAAGATTCCAAAAATTATATACATAATTGCATCCGATGGATTCCAGTTCAAAGCAACTTGACCAACATATTTAGGAATACTTGCAACAATACCAGCAAAGATAACAAATGACATACCATTACCAATACCAAATTCAGTAGATAAATCAGCCAACCACATAAGGAAGAATGACCCCCCAACAGCAACAGCAGTATTGATAACCATGTTTATCAATGTAAATTCTGGCAAAACACCTTGGCGAGAAAGTAAAACTATCAAACTTATAGATTGAACAATAGCCAAAGGTAGTGTTAATAAACGAGTATAATTACCAACCTTTTTACGGCCGATTTCACCTTCTTCTTGATAAAGAGATTTAATTTTAGGTGAAACAAAAGACAAAACCTGCATAATAATAGACGATGTAATATAAGGACCAACACCAAGCATTATGATAGACAATGATGATAAACCACCACCGGAAAGCAAATTAAAAATACCTAAAAATGAACCACTGTCTAGAAATTGTGAAAGACGAAATGGATCCGCTCCTGGAATTGGAATGTTTGAAAGAAGACGGAAAAGAACCAAAACAAAAATTACAAATAGAATTTGTTTTCTAATGGTTTTGTTTTTAAATATTTTCTCAAATGTATTTATGGATGATGCCATATTGTTATTCTACCTTACCTTTGGCATTTATAATAGCTTCTCGTGCACCAACTGAAATTGAAAATTTGGAAACAGTGAATGATTTTGTTAATACGCCTTTGGCAAGAATTTTAATATGTGGAACTTTACCATGATGAGTATTCACAATACCGGACTTGATTAAAATACCAGGTGTGATTTTGTCGCCATCTTTAAATGATTTTTCAAGTTGAGCCAAAGTAACTGTTGCAATTTCATTTTTAACACTGTTAAATTTATAACCGCGAAGCTTTGGAAGCTTTTTGATAATATCACGAAGTTCTGGTCTTTTCTTATTACCAGATCGAGCTGATTGACCTTTGGTACCACGACCAGCGGTCTTGCCTCGTTTGCCACCACGGCCAACGGTTTTATGTTTCTTTAATTTTGTTTTGGGGATGAGTGTATTTTTTTGCATATATTATAAATTAAGCTGTAAATGCATCGCTTGCCCCAACTGTATAAACTGGTGCAGGTCGTGCAACTTGTGCTAATGCTTTCATAGCAGCTCGTGCATTAGAAAGTTTGTTTTTACTACCAGAATTTATTTTACCTGTAACATTGTGTACACCAGCTAAAGTTAAGATATCACGAATAGATGAACCAGCAACCATACCTTTAGCAGAATTTGGACGGATAATAACAGTTGAAGCATTAAACTTTGCTGTAACTTCGTGTGGTAAAGATAATTTGTCTGTCAAATTTATTTTGATCAAAGTCTTTTTTGCATGCTTTAATGCTTTTGCAATCGCAATAGCAGTGTCAGCACCTTTACCTGTTCCTAGACCTACTAGTCCCTTTTTGTCACCAATGACTAATGCAACAGCAAAACTCATACGGCGACCACCAGAAGTAACACGAGTCACGCGACGAATATCAATCATTTTTTGTTCATATTCACTACGAGGTCTTTCAGGACGACCACCGGAAGATCGATTATCGTCTCTTTTTGGTTTACCATCAGAAGTTTTTTCACCACGAACGATTCTTCTTTTTGCAACACCAGCATTTGGTCCACCAGTTCTTGGTGCTCCGGGACGGCTAGTAAAGGCAGGTCTTGCACCACTTGCCCCAATAGGTCGAGTACCAAAACTTGTTTTAGTTTGTAAAGGACGAGCAGTGTTGGATGCTCCTGTATTTGGGGTAGTTTGTTTTTGTATTTCTGACATATAATTAAAAAGTTAAACCAGATTCACGAGAAGCATCGGCTAATGCAGCAATGTGCCCTGTATATTTATAACCATTACGATCAAATACGACATTTTTGATTCCTTTTTTAATTGCTTCTTCTGCAATGGCTTTTCCAACAATAATTGCTCTTTCACGATATGTGCCTTTTGTTTCTTTCATGTCAGATGTAGCTAACAATGTTTTGCCTGTTACATCATCAATTATTTGCGCATAAATATGCATATTTGATTTAAATACGGAAAGACGAGGGCGTAGAGGTGTGCCATTTATTTTGCTTCTGATTTTTCGCTTTAGGCGAATTCTTTTTTCTTGTTTTATGTTAGTTGTTTTCATAAATTAAGCAGATTTCTTACCTTGTTTTCGACGAATAATTTCATTATCATAACGGAAACCTTTACCTTTATAAGGTTCTGGTTTTTTCATTCCACGAACTTTGGCTGTAAAACTACCAACT
Organism: Candidatus Nomurabacteria bacterium RIFCSPLOWO2_01_FULL_33_17; assembly: GCA_001786995.1. GTDB lineage: Bacteria > Patescibacteriota > Minisyncoccia > Phycocordibacterales > UBA9973 > 2-01-FULL-33-17. Next base: position 19,673 of record MFUO01000019.1, read on the forward strand.
AATTCTTTGTCAAAACCGGATACGGTTATAACATTTTTTTCAGCTGTAGCTGTTAATCCATCGGGAATTGGCATTGATACTGGATGTGAAAAACCAAGAGCTAATTCAAGCTTTCCATTTTTAATTTCACTTTTAAAACCAACTCCTTCTAAGATTAATTTTTTTGTAAAACCATCTGTAACTCCGACAACCATGTTTTTAACATGAGATGCAACTGTACCCCATAATGCACGAGATTCGATAGTGATTTTGTTTAAAGTAAATGTAATTTCATTACCATTAATAACTATACCGATTAGATCTGTTTTGAAATCTCTTTCTAGATTTCCCTTTGGGCCAGTTACAGTAAAAAAAGATTTATCGATAGTTGCTGTTACACCGGCAGGGATTATTACAATTTGTTTTCCTATTCTTGACATAAAATTTTATATTTAGTTCTTAAAATTACCACATTTTGAATAATGCTTCTCCGCCGACCAATTCTTTTTTTGCTTCAGTGTCACTAAGAACACCTTTTGGAGTAGAAAGAACTAAAATACCAAAACCTGATTTAACTGGATGAATATCATTAACACCTATGTATTTGCGAGCAGAAGGCTTGGATACAAGAGTAAGATCACTAATACGAGGTTTGTTTTCAGTATATTTAAGGGTAACGACAATTTCTTCACCAGCCTTTTTAGACTTTTTTTCAAAACCGTTAATTATTTCTGCACGCAAAAGACACGAACAAATGCCGTGAATAAATTTGGAATAAGGTACAGTAACAGTTTCGTGTTTGACACGAGATGCGTTTTTTATTTTTATGAGAAAGTTTGCAAGTGGATTCATACAATTACCAAGATGATTTACGAACGCCTGGTAATACTCCATCATTCGCTAATTCACGAAATGAAATACGAGATAGACCAAAGTCACGCATATACCCGTGCGCGCGACCTGTAAGTGCGCAACGGTTCTTATAACGAATTGGATTAGAATTACGAGGAAGTTTACTTAACCCCACATAATCCCCTTTTGCTTTTAGCTCGGCACGCTTTTTTGCGTACTTTGCAATAAGTTTTGCACGCTTTTCATTGCGAGCAACAACGGAAGTTTTTGCCATTAAATATTTTTCCGATAGTAAATTTTATTTTACTATTTAGGATACTAACTATTAAATTTTATGCTCTTAATTATAACCATGTTTCTCATATATTATCATAAAAAGATAGAGTCTACTTATGAATACATACGGACAATAGCCCTTCAGAACACTAGTAGAATGTAGCATGAAATGGGGAGGATTGCAAGGGTAACACATAATCCCAAAACCCCCTCCAACCTCCCCCTTATCAGGGGGAGACTAAAATCGCAAAACTACACACCCCACCCCTGCTTATCAGCTAGCCCTCCCCTTGGCAGGTGGAGGGAAAATCACAAGTGCTAAGCAAGGCCTAGTACTTGTAGATAAAAAAACACCCCTTTGAAGGGGTGGATGAGCGAGGCAAGACCTCGCTCATATGTTATGTGAGGACGAGCATTGGGAAATTTAAATCTAAATATCTAAACCAAAAGATTCTTTAGATAATCTTGAGCTTTCATAATTTCAATATCATAAGGTGTATTTTTATTATGTCTTAAGTCACGCACAACTTGCACACCTTTAAAATTATTTCTTTCTTTAAAATATTTTAATCCTGCCGAGATTACATCGTCTTTTAATTTTACTTCTATCATTTGAAATACTTCATCATTTTCAACCAATACAAAATCTACTTCATTTTTTTGTTTATTACGAAGTGTTGCTAAAATCATATTTTTACCCGTCTCATCAGTAACAGCATGTGCATGTTTTAAAAGTGAAACTGCAATCATGTTTTCAAAACGAACACCATCTTCTGATTTTACTAGCCCCGTATCATAAAAATATATTTTGGGTTCTTTTAAAATTGATCTACCAATTTTTTTACTAAATGGCCGTATAAGAAAGATTATATATAAAGATTCTAATATAGAAATATAATTTTTAACTGTTTTAGGAGAAATACCAACATCTTCTGAAATTGATTTATAGGAAATTGGAGAACCAACCTTTGTTTTTAATAATTCAAAAACATTTTTAATTGCTTTAAAATTATCTATATCTTTAAAATCAATAACATCTTCTTTTATTAAACTTTCTGAATATAAATTTCGCCAAATATCTCTATCTTTATTCGTCTCTGCTAAAAATGGTTCAGGAAAACCACCTCTTTCAATAAGAAAATTCACACTATTTTCAGTTAATAATCCCGCATAATCTAGTTCTTTATAACTAATAGGTAGTAAGTGGTGAACTCTATATCTACCAGCAAGTGAATCCCCTGCATTTTTATATGCATCTAATCTTGAACTACCTGTAACTAAAATATGGAGTCTTTCTTCTTTTGTATCATAAACCCCTTTTAAATAATTCTTCCAACCACGCATTTTATGGATTTCATCAAAAATTATTAAATCTGTCCCGACTGGCCATAAAGTTTCTTTTATAATTTTTCGATCAGTCTCTAAATCATAAGATAAATAAAGGGGATTTTTATAGCCTTTTGAAATTTCTTTAGCCAACCATGTTTTCCCCACTTGTCTTGGACCAACAAGAAAAACGAGCTTCTTTTTAAGATCTCCTATTATTTTATCTGTTTGTATTCGTTTCATATGACTATTATATACCCTATTCCCTTTTAGTCAAGACTTTTTGGGAAAGCTCTCCATTTTAGTCAAAAACCCGCCGTAGGCGGGTTTTACGAGATAGCGCCTGAGGCGCTATCTGTATATATAAAAAACCCAGGTCGCGAAAGCGAACTGGGTTGTGTAATAAGGTTATAAAGCTTGGGTTTACTATTGATATCGTAAATCCTTGCTTTCAGAGACTGTTGGGCATCGTTCATTGAACAGGGACCAAATGTCTTTTAAGGTTAGAGCGAATTGACGGATACCTCTTCCTATCCATTTTATTCCTTTCCATGTTTTTATAAATGGATAAGCAATAGACATAAAGAATTTTTCAACTTTTTCCTCATGAATTCGATCTTTTTTCATTAATCCAAGAGTGCTTTCTTTGGCTTCTTCAAAGGAACTACCTTGTAAAATCTGCATAAAAATAAATCGACGATATTTTTCACTATGAGCAAAATCCCAAAGAGATTTATACGCGATCGATGAAAGAATTTTTAATGATGATTCATTCATGTTTTTTATTGCAAATTTTACAAATTCTGGTGTTTTATCTTCATCGGAACCACGGATCTCAAAAACTCGAACAATAGACTTGTATTTACTTATTACCCTTTGAAAATCCTTTTCGGATAAACTCATTAGCCATGGATTCTGCATGTAGAGTTTTCTCATTTTCCTTGAATAGGATTTAAAGCTCCTGCCAGTCAAATTAATTGGACTTGTAAAATACTTTGTCCTAATATAGGCTTTCTCCATGAGATCAATGGTTTTTGTATTTATTTTTCTAGTCATTATAAACATAACAACTACTGAAAATAAAGCAAAAACACAAAACACACCTAGAATTGGCAAAAAAGATAAATCAAAAGATATTTGACTCAAGAACTTCCAAAATCCAAGTACAAATGCTACAGAAAAGACACCAAGAAATATAAATGCGTAGATTTTAATAAATAAAGTAATCATTTTGTCTTTCTTTGCATATTCTTCTTCTTTAGCAAACCAATCTGTTGTATACATATTGTAAAACATAAAGACAAATGGCAAAGCTAAAAAAGAAAAAATCAATATCAACCATTTATATTCAAAGCATGCTTTTATGAACCACAAAGATGAATCAAGGAACCAAAGAATGAATGGTTTAGTCACATATGCATCAAACAAGTTAATCGCAAACACGCCACCCAAAATAATCAATAACACATCCCAAATTTTACGAATTGCTTTGTTTTTCGTATTAATAAAACGGAAAAAACCAAAAACAAATGTGAAATTAAAAAGTGTGGTTTGAAGAACTCCGGAATGAAAAATAGTTTCCATAAAACCATAGTAAGCCAAGAAAAACATTGTAATTGTATCAATTGTTTCTATAAATATAAAATACACTAACCAAAGGACGAAAAAACATCCGATTGTTATCAAACAATATTTTAGAATTTGTACCATGATTTGAAACCATTTTTGTAAAGCTAAGTAATCACCAATTCTTTCAATTAAATCAGTAAATCTATTTTTGAAGTCTTCAAAGAAAAGTTCGCCAAGAAAATTACCAATAAATTTAAAGAATAAAATTCCTCCAGTAACTATACCAAAACCAAAGCCAATGCTTGCCCATAATAAACAATAAAATGGTGTGTAAGCGAGAAAAAATAAAGCTATACCATTAATCCATGTAAATGAACTTAAAGCCACATCAGAAAATAAAAATGGTTTTAAAACCATAAAACTTCCAATAGGACTAATAATCCAAAAATACAAATGGAAAAGCAATGTCGCCCAAAATCCGGGACAGACATGATTTTTCAAATAGACATCTCTTTTGATTCTAAACGAAAAAATGCTTCGAGCTGTGCGATACATCCCCCAGTAAACACCGTCTTCTTGGTTCACAATGAAGTCAGAAATATGTTCTTTAATGGAGAGAAATCTTGTCCATTTTTTGTTTGTTATTTTTGTGTCATCATTTACACCACCCGGGTATAAACTGAATCCAAAATCAATGCCCAATAAATTGAATGCCCAGGCACCTTTGGATTCATACCTGTTATATGGAATAAATTCGGCATTTAACAATTTTTTCACATTGATAAAACCAAATATTACCAGAATCAAATCCCAGATTTTTCCGTAGAAAATTTGTGGAACTTTTGGTTTTTCTCCGTGGAGATTTCCATATAGACTCTCAAATGTTTCATCAATAGCTTTCTTTTGATTGTCTTCCAATCTTCGAAAGAAAGATTCAAATGACATAAAGTCAATGTTCTCTCTCCAGAGTAATTTCCGCCATACTTTGTCCGGCAAACATTCGATTTTGGTAATTCGTTTAATATGCATATTGAATCTTAAGCTGTGCTCGTCAACAGCTTGATAGATTTCTAATGCATCTACTGTGTTTTCAATTTGCAACGAACGAATATACTCCCAAAAGCATAAGGCTTTGGCAATGTTATTTTTCTGATTGCTGTTTCTGTATTGAAACTACATTTTTTCAAGTACTTTAGGAAGTTTTAAAGATTCGTACTCTAAATACCCCTTGATAAAAGTTTTTTTCATAGTTTTCTATTTGGATTAATCCATAATGTATTAGGACACTCAATATATTAGAATGCAGATATGAACAAGAAATTTAAGTATCTAT
>MFUO01000020.1 GCA_001786995.1 Candidatus Nomurabacteria bacterium RIFCSPLOWO2_01_FULL_33_17
GCACAAAAAATCACAAATAACACCTCATCCCCGACCCTTCTCCAGTAAGCTAGAGAAGGGAGTGTGGTTATATAGAATATCTGAAATAATAGTTTAAGTTTTAAAATAAACTTTTATTATAAAGCTACAACATTTCCCTCGCCATTTAATGGAGAGGGATTAAGGGTGAGGTGTAGCAAATTTCTCCTCCGCAACACTCCAATTCAAATTCCTAAAAAATGCTTCTATATAATCCTTCTTTTGACTTGTAGCATAATCATATACAAATGCATGTTCCCACATATCAAGAGCTATTATGGGTTTACAATTTTGCAATTGTCCTATATGTTGTTCATCTACCCAGCAATTTAAAAAACTATCATTTATTTGATCATAATAAAGCATTGCCCAACCAATACCACGGGTCATAGCAATAGCCTTAAATTCATTTAACCAATTCTCAAAACTACCCCAAGTACTTTCAATTTTTTTATATAAAACACTTTCTGTATTAGGTTGGATTTTTCCATTTTCAAGTAGTGCAAAATAAACTTCGTGGTTACGCATACCATTGTATTCAAATGGGAAACGACGATTAATTTCACCCAGTGCATAAGCATGATTCTCGTCTTTTTTATATTCTTTTATTTTCTCCTGTATCAAATTAGCATGTTTTACATACCCGGCATAAAGCTTAAGATGCTCTTCTATGTTATTTCGTGATATGCCATCAAGCTCTCCAATATTGAATGTTTTTGTAGTGTACATAATTATCTATATTTCTGATATAAATTAAGTATACTATATATATGAAAAGACCCAAAATCATAATATTCATCTTTCTAATCATAATTTTATTAATAATTTTCTATTCTAAAAAACCAGCAACTGAAATTCCTCTTAAAATAATCATGCTTGATATTGGCCAAGGGGACGCAATATACATTGAAACTCCAAATGGTAAAAATATGTTAATCGACAGTGGCCGGGACAGAACGATAACTTACGAACTGGGTAATATAATACCTGCGGGAAAGAAAAATATCGATACAATAGAGATTTCAAATCCTGATCTTGATCATATTGGGGGTATACCTTTTGTTATGGAAAAATATAGTATAAGTCAAATACTTTCTCCGGGAACAAATCATGATAGCTTGGATTCATACAAAGAAATCGAAAAAATAGCTAAAGATAAAAAAATTCCAATAATTCGTGCCAAGCAGGGAACAATTTTTGTATTAGACAGTATAAATAATGTTACTTATAAAATTCTTTGGCCCGAAAATAATGTTAGAAATTGGGAAGCAAATGCAAGCTCGATGATAGGATTATTAGAATATAATGGTCACAAAGTCTTGTTAACAGGGGATGCCCCAAAAGAAGTCGAAGACCAAATCGTATCCAAATATAAAAATGAGCTCCAAAATATCGACATATTAAAAGTTGGACACCATGGCTCAAAAACCTCTACCGGTGGCGCGCTCGCCATGCTCGCGCGCCCCAAATATGCCCTAATCTCTGCTGGTTTGAAGAATTATTACGGCCACCCACACAAAGAAACTTTAGACATTTTAAACTCTGTAAATTCCAAAATACTCCTTACTGCAACACATGGCCAAATCACTTGTAAAATTTGGGTAAAAAAAGAAGTCGAGTGTAAATAGTTATCCACTTGTCATAAATTGAGATATTTTATATAATATACTCTGGAAATAGCGTTAAAGCTAATTTCCAGTAGACGCATGAACAAAAAACCAATAAAAGGTGAATATCTAGAGATTTTATTAAGATCTCCAAAAACTGTCTTTTCAACAAAAGATATTGCTTTACTATGGGGAGAAAATAGAAAATCAATAATTAGCGGAAGATTAAATAAATATGCAAAGATTGGTAAATTATTCCAAATTCATCGAGGTCTTTATGCTAAAGATAAAAAATATATTCTAAGAGAATTAGCTACGAGCATTTATACACCATCTTATATAAGTTTTGAAACTGTTTTGAAAGATGCTGGTATTATTTTCCAACACTATGATACTATTTTTATTGCTGGTAAAATATCAAAAAATATTACTATAGATAAAAATCGTATTACTTTTAGAAAACTCAAAGATATTGTTTTATTTAATTCAGCAGGAATTGATAATAATGGGATATACAGTATAGCAAGTAAAGAAAGAGCATTTTTAGATATGATATATATATTCCCAAAATATTATTTTGATAATTTAAGACCAATAAATTGGGATAAATGCTTTGAATTAGCTAAGCTTTATAATAATAAACAATTAATAAAAAGATTAATAAAATATAAAAATAACTATGTTAGATAAACAAAAACACAATTTATTTATGGGACGAATTTTAGAAGATATTTATTCTGATACATTTTTATCTACTATTTTAGGATTTAAAGGGGGAACTTGTGCTTTTATTTTTTATAATTTGTCAAGATTTTCTGTTGATTTGGATTTTGATTTATTTACACAAGATGAAGAGATTTATAAACAAGTTTTAGAAAAAATTAAAATTATCGCCGAAAAATATGGAGAAGTAAAAGATAGTGCAATTAAACGATACACTATATTTACACTACTCTCTTATGGTAAAGGTGAACATACTATAAAAATTGAAATAAACACAAGATCAGGGGCATCAAATATCAGAGATTTTTATGAGCTTAGAGAACATTTGGGAATTCCAATGATGATACAAAAGAAAGATTACATGTTCGCAAAGAAATTGTCGGCTTTAGTATCAAGAACAGATATTGCTATGCGTGATGTGTATGACATTTGGTACTTTGCAAATAATAATTGGGATATTGATAGTGATATAATAGAAACAGTTACTGGTAAAAATGCTATAGAATATTTAGGTGATTGTACTAGATTAATCGAGGGGATTAAAGATAATGAAATTTTACAAGGATTAGCAGAGCTTTTATATACAGAGAAAGACAAAATGTGGGCTAAAACTAATTTGAGAAAGGAAGTGATATTTTTATTAAAAAATTATCAATTAGCCTTACAAAAATAATAACCCAGTGTTTAATAAATATGTTACAATAAAAGCACATATATGAAGAAAAGGGTCTTTGGGTACAGCTTTATTTTTCTGGTCATCTTCCAGCTCTTTTCTCCTTGGATGGTAAATGTCGCATATGCTTCAACAGAACGAAAAGAGATAGCAAAAGCCAACAGTGATGCATTTATAATTGTTACAGGTCTTACTGATAAACAAAATATTATTATAAGTGCCTTTACTGACCCTACACACAAAATAAATGATTTATCTATCCAATTTATAAGAGATGAATCTGGAACACCTGATGCGGGGTGTCTCGCAGACAAAAACCAAACATTAGCTACAGTTGAAAACCTTTTCTCTGTAACTCCAAATGCCAAAGAATTAACAGGGTTTCATTCAACATACACAGACCAAAGTCTTTATTTAAGGTCAGATTATAAAATAAACCTACCCAATAAATCTACTTTTAATTCAGAATGTCTGAAAGATTCGACTGGTGTTGATTCTTGGGGACATTATAAATTCATGTATTCAGTTGAAGATACAAATAAAACAACAGATATCCATGTTGAAGAAACAACTACAGGGGAAGCAATCGAGACAGATTTAAAAAACAAACAAGTAAAAAATATAGAATTTATTTCAGCTCAAGGATACAAAGAAAATAATTTTGATGTATCTTGGGGATGGCTTGAAACAACAAAAAGAGTTGACGGGATATATTCTTGTGATCATGTTGGAGTTAAAACAAATATTCTAGGAATTGATGCCAATAAACTAACAGCATCTAATAAATCTGCAGATGCGCCTCATGCTATCTCAAATATTAAATATCTACAATCTCCGAATTCTAATTTCACATTTTATGAGAGACCATGTAGCACAAAAGTAGACAAGACAATATTTAAACCATCAAAATCCAATGGGTATTTAATTGATTTTATTAACAAAGAATATTCTAATGCATCACTTAATTTTAAAATACCAATAATTGGTAAAATTCATTCTTTTAATGTACTAAGTGACAAAGATGATACAAGTTCAACTAAAAAATCATCTTGTGTTGCGGACTATTGTTTAAAAGATTTTATAGTTGATCCAATGTTAGAATTAGAAAAAGATGGAGATAAAATCTATGCTCAAGCGAAAGTTTCCATTTTTTTATCAGATGGTAATATTAAAAAATTTGAAGCATTTATTGATAATGGTTCTATTAAAGATATTGCTGATGCGGAAGACAATCCTGGTAATTGGACATCATTTTTAGCTGACGATGGAAAAAATATTGATACAAGATCAGCTAAAGATGGTAATGGATTTTATTTAATTTGGGGAACAGACCCAGATCAAACAGTCTCAGATTCTACTCATAATGAAATAAATCTAAACGAATACTTATTTGGAGAAAAATTGAAACCATCACCAATCATTTCAAAAAAAAGTAGTGGTATGTCGTTCAATCTACCAATTGGCCCTGTTGAGTTTGGGAAAACATATTATTTCAAATTATATGGAAAAGACAGGGGAGAAGATCTTTTTGATTTACAAAATTCTGGTTATTCTCTACAAACATCAAAAAAAATAGATAAAGACATCGATGAGATTGACCAAACAAAAAGAGATGCAATTTTACTTGAAGAAGGAGAACAATTAACTACTATTAGTTGGTTACCAAAATGTGATTCTCTTGATGCTAGCACTTGGTTACAAGGTTGCATGGTTCAAGCATTCTATTATATGGTTTATGCCCCTACTTCTGCACTATTGGCTATTGCTGGGTCAATTATGGATTGGATTTTGGAATACAGTATTTCACCTGGAGTTTATAAAGTTGGTTATATTGTAGATAGTTGGAGATTTATTCGGGATTTTTGTAATCTATTCTTCATATTTATGCTAATATATTTGGCATTTAAAATAATTCTTGGAGTTGGTACTAATGCAAAACAAATGGTGGTTAATACTTTAATCATTGCAACTGTAATTAATTTTTCTTATCCATTAACCACAGTTGTTATTGATATTTCCAATATTACAGCTCGGCAACTATACTATAATTCGTTTAATAAAAAAGATGCTAACAGTGGTAAGCCTGTTGGGCTTTCAACTATGGTTGCAGCCGGTTTTAACCCACAACAATTAATTAATGGTGCAAATGGACAAGGTTTAACAGATAAGGATAAAAATAATAATAAAGGCACAATATTCATGATAATTCTGATGGGTGTCGCATTTAACATCATTGCAATGATTTTATTCCTTAAAATTGCTTTACAATTTGTTTACCGTATTTTAGGTCTTGTTTTTGCAATCATTCTTTCTCCAATTGCATTGTTTTCATATTCATTAGATTCAAACCAAAGGGGGAAATTAAGCATGGTTGGTTTTGAAACATGGATGTCAGGATTATTAAGTGATGCCTTTAAAGCCCCAGTATTTTTATTCTTAATTTTAATATTAGCATTATTTGTCGGAGCAAAACCATTTGCAAATATGTTTGCAGAAGGTGTATCTGGTATTGATTGGTGGATGAGTATGATAATTCCTTTCTTGATGATAATTGGATTCTTAACTTTAATTAGTAAAATAACAAAAGGTATGTCATCCGGCCTTGCTCAAATGGCTGGTGATGCAGTCATGAAGGGTGTAACCGCTGTTGCTGGTGTTGGATTAGGGGTAGCCACTGGTGGAGCAGCATTGCTTGGCAAAAGTACTATTGGTAAGTGGGCAGCCAAAGGTGCTGAAAAAATGCGAAATAGTGGTGCAAAAGATAATTGGCTAAATAGAACAATTCTCAAAGGATTAGACAAAACAGCCAGCCGTAGTTTTGATGTAAGACAAACTGGCGCTGGTAATGCATTTTCAAAATTTACAGGAGTGGATATGAATGCTGGTACTAGTAGAATAGACAAAGCAGCTACATTTTTAGCTGGAAAACCTATTGGTTTAAGCACCGAAATGGCAGCTGGTGGGTACTTGGCAGCCCAAGATCGTAAACGCCAAAGAATAATCAAGCGTGGTGAAATGTGGGGACATAATAAAAAATTAGAAGAAGAATTAGAACATAAAAAAGCAGAAAAAGAGGGTGAGCTAAAAGGTAAAGAAGAGGAAAGTTCAACACTTGCTCAAGCAATGAAAGATTTAAATAACACTATAAAAAAACAAACAGATACACTGGAGGAAAAAGAAAAGAAAACAGGTGCTGAATATGACCAAAAAATACAAACAGAAGAAGACAATATAAGACGCTCAGATGGGGAAATGGCTTCTCTTAATGCACAATTAGCAGCTGCAAAAACACCAGAAGAAAAAGAAGCTCTTGCAGGAAAAATTCAAGGAGTGGCAAGTGCCAGATCTGCAGCTATAACAGAAAAAACAAGCTTACAAAATCAAAAAACAGAAGCATTAAAGAAATTAAAAGATGAAAGCCCGGAAGGTTTAGATTTAAAGAAAAGTAAAGAAGATCTTGAAAAGAAAAAGGTAGAAGATGCAAAGATTGATAAAGAAAAAAATGATATTAAATTTGGAATAGAAATAACATTACCTGATGGAAAAACAGTTCGTACTGGTGGAATAGCTGGAATAGATAAAGATATCAAAAAAGTACAAAATAGCAGAATGGTAAAAGCAACATTAGACTATACTCGTGCTAAAACAGGAGATGAAACAAATTTAATTACATACAAAGAAGAATTTGAAAAGAAATATGGAGATAAGGCAGAATCAGTTGGAAAAGAAATATATGAAGATTCATGGGATCAAATGAAAGATGTGAATTATAAAGGTGAGACAATAGACAAACAAGGACATCCACATGAAGTTAGCCACTTGGTCAATGAACACTTTAAACCAGAAACATACAAAAATGGTTACAAGGCTCCTTCCGGAGGGGGAGATTCAAAGCCACCTGCATCTAAACCACATACAGAAAAACCACACGATGATCACGCTAAACATTAATAAATAATAATATGAAATCAATTTTTTTAAACGAATTATATAAAGAAACCGAAGGCTATCAATTGATAGAGAGGCGTTTTAATAAGCTTGATACACCAATTAAAGAATTGTTAGATAAAGATTCTATAAAGGAAGAGATTATTTCTATAATGAATTCTATCAATCTAACAAAAGATTATTATTTACCAGTTGCCCAAAATATAGCCTTCTTTTTACTACAAATAATGGAACCTAAAGATTTGCGTGAGGAAATCTCAAAAGACTTACCAGACATTAGAAAAGATTTAATAGATACATTAATTAAAAAAATAAATGAATTAATTATTGGTAAAGATATTTTGACTTTAATTGATAAAAATTGGGAAGAAGATGAACTGGAAGCAAATGAAGTAGCGGAAGAAATGGAAATGTCTTTAGTACCAACACCACCAAATATTTACCAAGATATCAAAGTTGGATTAAGTAATGAACAAGAAGCAAAACAAATAATCCAGTCCATTCGTCCAAGTAAAACAATGGCAGAAAAAGATGTTTTAAATTGGGAAGATAAATTAAAAGAAGAAACAAATAAAAATACAGATCCAGTAGTAACTAATAGAATAACTACCGATGTTTCAATGCCTGATACAACTAATGACGCACAAATTAAACCTACTGCAAAAATAACTATGCCAACTAAAGACGCATATCGAGAAATTACAGAAGAATAAATATGAAAAAATACCTTTTATTATTTATATTTACCTTATTCTTTTTTATCCCTAATATATTTAATAGTTATTTATTTGCCCAAACACAAGAACAAATATACGAGGAAGTAATTGATTCATTTAAAACAGAGATTGTTGTTAATCCTGACAATACAATAAATGTTACAGAAACAATAGATTACAATTTTAAAGATCTTGAAAAACACGGTATTTTTCGTTATATTCCACTTTCCAGGGCTCCTGGTACTATTCGCAATTTAAAAATAAAAAATATAAGAGTTACAGATCCCAATGGAAGTTCATATAATTTTGAAGAAACTAATGATGGAGAAATTAATATAAAAATTGGTGATGCTAATATATTAATAACTGGATTACATACTTATGTTATTAGTTATACAGCCATTAATTCTATTGGTTATTTTAATGATCTTGATGAAATATATTGGAATGCTACAGGGAATGGTTGGGAGATTCCAATTCTTGACGCGGAAACACATGTTTACTTACCAGGAGATTTAACGAATTCTAATTTAAAAATCGCATCTTATTGTGGACTATTAGGCTCACAAGATTCATGTATTAATGGAATTCCTATTTATAATAATGAAACGAACCAAACTGAAGTTATTTTTAAAACCCCAGATGATTTTTATTATGATACAGGTGAAGGTATGACAGTAGCCGTTGGTTTTCCAAAAGGTACAGTTATACAAAACACATTAGAATGGTATGAAAAGCCGACAACATATATCCATATTGCTTATGGTTTAATCATATTCTTTATATTATTATTTTTACATTTAATTTTTATTAAGTTTATTCCAGAATATAGAAAAAGAAAAAGACCAATAGTCGCCGAGTTTGATGCCCCTAAAGATATATTACCTTCACAAGCTGGTCTAATATATAATTTATTTGGTCTAGGAAATAGTAAAATATTAACTGCAGATATTCTATATTTGGCGTCATTGGGTTATATTAAAATTGAAAATAAATTAAATGAGTTTTATATTACAAGAATAGATGGCAAGGATATTTCTTTATTAGATATAAAATCTAAACTTTTATTGAATTTAGTTTCAAAAGAAAATCAAACAGTCTCGTTAAGTGAAATAGAAGGAGAGAAAAGATATGATAGTTTTAAAAACTATATTAATCAAATAAAAAGTGAGGTAGAAAAAAATAAAGTTAAATCAAGAAATATATTAAGAAGTATTGTTTTATTAATAATGGTAATTATTGCAGCCCCAATAATATTAGCTATAACTGA
>MFUO01000021.1:0-370 GCA_001786995.1 Candidatus Nomurabacteria bacterium RIFCSPLOWO2_01_FULL_33_17
ATCAAGATTGCGACCTTCTGTCACAAGCCCAGGTAAAGATGGAACGGTAACTGTATACCCACCATTTTCATTACCTTCAAATACTGCTGTATAGTTGTAAATTGCTTTTTTCATGATAATTTTATTATACCCAATAGTATAGACTTTAGCAAATTCTTAAATTACTCACCAATGTTTAATGAAGGGGGTAAAATCTTAATCCAACCAAGTTTTAACCATAGACTTATTTCTGCATATGAAGAAACATTCAAACTAGGCATTTTTAATAGAATTATTTCAATTTTTTTATCATAAAGCAAATTTTGAGTGACGCCAAAACACATTTCTGCAAAAGATTCGGCACCAAGGTATCCAATTATTCCATTTTTAT
>MFUO01000021.1:438-6248 GCA_001786995.1 Candidatus Nomurabacteria bacterium RIFCSPLOWO2_01_FULL_33_17
CTTGTGATATTGGGTGCGGGTAATCAATAACCAAATATCCTTTATTTTCCCAAAATTCTTTCCAATGATTTATCTTATCTTGAAGTGAAGCACTTCCCGTAATTACAACTTTTTTCATATAAAATTATTATTCCCATCCCCATTCGGAATAGAATATATTATTTTTATAATTGTTTATAGCCTCTTTTATATAAGGAATTATATTTTCTGGTAGATCATCTAATGGAAACCATTTTAGTTCATCGCATTTGTTTGGCTCACAATTTTTGATTTCACCTGTATATTTATCCGCAGTCATAAAAAAATCAATACGCTCATCATCTTTAGCTTTTCTGTGCATTACATGAACAATCTTAAAATCCAAAGGATTAACTTCTATCCCAATTTCTTCTCGAATTTCTCTTGCTCCGCCCTCCCTTGCTGTTTCGTTACCTTCCATGTGTCCTGATGGAACACCATAATAACCATCCATAAAACCAGTATTTATTCTTTTGAGTAATAAAACCTTATTATCTTCAACTAAAATCAAATAAGACGAGCCAATGTATTTAAATCTTTCAGTCATATTACTTAACATCATTCTTAATCATTTTAACTATTTCTGGGAATTCAGTAATATTAAAATGTCCATTTTTACTATTATAAATTACAATATTTGCATTTGTTAATTTCTTTGCATATTTATCAGCATGAGATACTGGGACACAATCATCATCTTTTGAAAAAAATAAATAAAGATTTTTACAATTTTTCTCAAGAAGAGATATATCGGATTTAAGATTGAACCCTCCTGCTAAATCTTCACCAATCAAAGTATCATCATATGGAGGACAAACTAAATAAACTGATAATGCTTTTTTGGGTAATTTATTTTCAGAAAGATATTTAGAAAGAAAAATTCCACCCAAGGAACCTCCAATTAAAATAAATTTATTTTTTAAATATGGAATAAATCTCTCAAAATATATTTTCCAATCTTCATATTTTGCATTATCTTGCAAAGGCATTCGTGGTCTAATAATATCAAAATCCTTACCTAATTTTTTATCTAAATAATCATCAGCCCATCTTATTTTCTTTTCAAGAGAAATGTTTCTTGTTTTCAGAAACTTTAAATAATCCTTTTGTGTTTTAAAGGTCATTCCACCATGGATCATGAGTATTTGGGTTTTCTTTTTCATAAAATGATTATACCACTCTTACTCATACCTCGGGGCTTCTTCGACTACACCATTAATATGGTTTGAGGCGCGGGCGAAGGCGTAGAGGATAGATGAGAGGCGGTTCAGATATGCGAGGGTGAAATTACTGATGGGTTTAGAGCCTCCCGCCTGATAAGGGGGAGGTTGGAGGGGGTTTTCGTCATTCACACCAACTACCCTTCTCTCCGCGCGCCTTGCGATAGTACGGGCGATGTCGCAGAGGGTTGCAAGTTCGCATCCACCAGATACGAAAAAGGTTTTGATGGGTGGGAGGATTTTTTCTATATCATTTATGATATTTTCAAGCCATTTTACTTTCTCTTCTGTAATTTTTTTATCAGCTCCGGCTGTTTCGGCTTGGATTATGAAAAGGTCTTGCTGAATGCGATCAATAGTATCAGTAAGATTTATTTCCCCCATTTCTAATTTGAAAGTAATTCCGGCAGATTTAATTTTGACCAATCCTAAAAATGAATTTATCTCATCTAGACTTCCTAAAGCCTCGGCAATAGACGAGCTCTTTGAAATACGCTGGTCACAACCAAAAGTTTTAGTCGTGCCATTGTCCCCTTTGCCAGTGTATAACATATATTGTTTTAGCTTTTAGGTTTCAACTTTTAGCTGTCAGCTGTTTACTTTATAACTAATTAGACTTCACAAACACCACTGACACATGCAAGCTCTCTTTTTGCTTCTGTTTCGTCTTCTCTTTCATAAGTCACAATTTTTGAAAAGTCTAAATCACCAAGACGATTCAACATTATCTCGTATTTTTCTTTTGTTATAGCTTCGTATGGTGCCATTTGGTAAACATGATTTGAACGAGGTAAAAATGATAATCCCCCAACCAATTCCCAGTTTTCATAAACCCAATGAGCAACTGCTAACCATTCATCATCTCCAACGGAAATAGTTACGGATGGATTGTGTTCGGTATAATGTTTCTTTACAATTTTCCAATGTTCCAATTGTGCAATTGCATTTACATCATCTTTACAAATTGCACCAGCTGGTGCTTTGACAGGAAATTCTAAAACAAATGTAGTCGCATTTTCTACTGTTTGACCAACTTCGGGGTAATATGGCACACCTTGGTCTTTAAGCATTTTAAACAATGCATCAGTCGCTGAAATACGAATACGACGAATATAGTATGGCGCATAACGAGGATGCATACCGGATGCGCAATCAACAGTTTGTGATGCAGTACCGGATGGCTTTACACATGTTACGCATGTGGATTGTGGTATACCGAATCGTTTTGCATATTTTTTATTAGTCTCCACAGCAAACTTTTTCATTTTTTCTAAAACTTTTTCATCACGAACGACAGTACAATCCCATTGTCCTGTTATGGAAACACCTAACAATCTTTCCTTTTCACAATTCTTTTTCCATTCTTTAGAAAGGTATGGAAAATATGTAAGTGTTGATTGATATGTCCCCAAAATTGTCGCAACTTTGATTTTTCTTAACAGTGATTCCTCTGTATCGTCAGCTCGGGCTACGACTTCGGATAGATTACAAAATTGTTTGGATTGTAAAATAATTTCACCGCATGGATTTGTACCCCAGCTTGGGTATATGCCACCTTTGAATTGATCAAGGCGTCTTTTTGGTAATGTTTTGACAAGACCCCCGCGATTAAATATGCCTCGTTCACCACTACCTGACTTCATAAGAGTTATCCATTCATCCATAAATTCTTCTGTAGTTGGTTTGGATAAATAAACTGCAGAATTATTCGCAAGCATGCGTTGACCTTCGGAAATATAAAATTGACCTTTTTTGGAATCTCGAATTGCTTCATCATCTAAATCTGAAAGTGAGATCATAGCACTGCGTCGTACACCACCGGCAACAACACAATCCCCTATTTTACAAATAATATCATGGGCATCAAGATTTGTAAGATGGCGTCCTTGGCGACGAAAGATTTTTTCACGAGTAAATTCAAGTAATGCTTGCAATGGGGCTGGACCCGAACTTTTACCACCCATGGTTTTAAGTCGTGCTCCTGCTGGGCGAATAAGAGAATAATCAAAAGATAAATCATTACCTTCAAACCATGTTTTCATTCCCAATGAAAATGCATCTGCCCAGCCTTCTTTGCTATCCGGAATTACATATACTGGTAATTTTTTGCCAGTTTGTTTTTTAATTTGTGGAAGAGCTTGAATGTTTTCAGACTCTACTGACCAACCAACACCAGTACCACACATTGAAATATACATGATTTCAGCAAAATCTTGGAATGATTTAGGTGCAATAAAAGAACAATTATATGCACAAACATTAGACCGGCTTGCTGGCTTGCCCGAGAATTGCAAAAGACGCATAGATGGTAAAGATTCTTGTTTTAATATGGTTTCTCGAATTTCAGCATATTCATTTTCAGTTAATTTTGAACCAATATTACCACGCATAAAATCAATATAGCGGTCGACTGTTTCTATCCAAGTCTCACGCCTATCTTCTTCGGGAATCCATTTTGCATAAGTACGGTAATAAACTAATTCTGCAAGAGGATTACGGAAGTATTTTTTACTTTCGGCAACGAGTTCTTTGACTTTTTCAGGGACAAAGCCGGCTTTTTCACGAACCAGTGACCGTTCTTTACGGTACAAAATATATGCTTTTGCTGTTTGCATAAATCCGGAAACGATAAGTTCATTCTCAACAATGTCTTGAATTGTTTCCACACTTGGAACAAAAAACTTTATTTTATTTTCGGATTTAAAAGCAATTAAAGCATCAAGGACTTTATGCATCATTTTTTCGGATTCCATTTCGTTGCCTTCTTTTACAGATTGCATTGCACTAAAAATAGCGCGGGTTATGCGTTTGCCATCAAAAGGTACGATTGTTCCATCTCGTTTTTGTATTTTACCTACTATTGCAATCTTTTTTTTATTTAGGTTATTTTTCATACGAGCTTTGAATTAGGAACTTTTATAATAAATGGAACTTTTAATGTTTGGCCAGAGACAAGGATTTTGTGTACCAGGGGTGAAAGTATAATTGCGAGAGTTATATTACCAACTAAATGCATTAAAGTAAAAGGGATTTGTCCCGTTAAGGCTTGTAAGAATGTTTGATTGAAAAATATTGGTCCAATTGTTAATCCTGTTAATGCATCATATGCCAATGTACCAATAACTGCAAATTTAACATAGTTTGTGCGTTTCATTTCTTTCTTTTCAAAATATTTTGCAGCAAATACTCCGAGAAGACCATATGTAACTGCTGTAACCAGTGTCCAAATGCCTATTTTGTTTGTTACAAGGTCAAAAAGAAAAATGCTTGTGAATGCAAAGAAAAATCCTGCAACTTTGCCATAGTTTTTTGAGAACGGCATAGCTGTTGCCAGGATTGGTTCTATATTTGGGGGTCGAAACGGTATAAGACGAATCAAAAAACAAATAAAAAATCCGACGAAAAATTTAAACCAATTTTTTTGATAAGTCTGCATCACTGCATTATAGTCTCATTTTTGTGTAATGTAAAAGTGTGGATAACTTCGTCAAAATAGCGTTAAAAATGATTAAATTTTTGTAAATTATTGAGATCTTTTGCTTAGAAGAGAAAAAATCATTCCTGTCCAAATAGAAATTAAACCTAAAAGTATTATAAGACCAGAAAATACATAAGTTACAATACCAAGATTAAGTGCTGTTGTTAAAGTTGTAGCTGTAATCCACATATTTCGAGGATCATTGGCAACCATAACTTCTTTTCCTTCGGAATCTAAAACGACTTTTCCATCAGCATCAAGTTTAGGAATTTGGCGTGGCATTTCTGAATAAGTTTTACCTTTTGTGGTATTTAAAGTGTGAAATCGAATAATATCGCCTTGTGATTTCAAAGTCATTGGGCCACGAACAGGCTTGTTAGGGATTGTGGCATCATCGGGTGTCGTTATATTTTCTCGAGCTACATTTTTATAAGTAAAACTAGTCCCCCATATACCACCTGCGACTAACAATAAACCAGCAATAACTGCGAGCACAGACGAAACCTTTAGTAATTTTTTCATATTTATGAAATATAATAGCTATTAATAAAACACCCACACATTATACGCCTAAAACATTTCATATACAATGAAATTGTGTATAATACAAATATAAAAGAATAATTTGTAATAATTAATTAAGAAAAATAATATGAATAAAAATACAATAATAACTATAGTTGTCATTATAATAATAATTATAGGTGGATGGTTGATGTTTCAAAAAATTGTAACCAACAAAGGGATTGTAATAATTCCTAAAAATGAATCTGCTTCTAACGAGATTAAAACAAATGAGACTAATTTAGAAGAAAAAGCCAATTCAGAAGTTAGCTCAAATATGCCAATTATAGGCAATATTGAAACTGAAACTGTGGTTGAAAATAAAACAGAAGATAAAGTAATAAATACTACAAAAGAATTTACAGTAACAGGTACGAATTATAAATTTGAACCAAGTATGATGTCTGTAAATGTGGGTGATACAGTAAAAATCACATTTAAAGATATAAATGGCTTTCACGATTTCGTGATTGATGAATTTAATGTTGCCACAAAAAAACTAAATACAGGCAATGAACAAACAGTAACAT
>MFUO01000022.1 GCA_001786995.1 Candidatus Nomurabacteria bacterium RIFCSPLOWO2_01_FULL_33_17
CTTACCTTTCTTATTTTCCTCGGTGGGGTGTGGGGGGGGAGCCGACAAAAAATGGAAAGGAAATTTTTGGTTTTGCTTCGCCGTTATCATAAATATAGTATATCCCATTTTGGGATTATACCATAAAAGGATATATTATTGTAAATATATGAACAAGTCCGTTTATTCAAAAGACTACAAAGACATCATTGAACGCTTAAAAACAGCGCGTATTGAGGCTGGGCTTGCCCAGCAAGAGATTGCTGACAAACTTGGCAAACCACAGTCTTATATATCAAAAATTGAGTCAGGCGAGAGACGGCTTGATGTTGCAGAGATTAAAAAATTTGCAGTAATTTACAAAAAAGATATTTCCTTTTTCATAAAATAATATGCAGAAACGAACACTTACTCAAATCAAAAAAGATCTAAAAGAACTCTCGGAAAAGGGGTGGATTAAATCAAATCGCCTACACAATACTGGTATCGGCAAAACTCTTGAGGATTATCTCGGTATTACTGAAAACAATATCGCATTACCAGATTTTGGAGTTATGGAATTAAAGTCTCAAAGGATGAATACTATTTCTATGATGACATTATTTACCAAAAGCCCTGAGGGTATTACAAATTCGGAAATCAGAAAGCGTTTTGGTTATCCTGACCCAGAATTTCCAAAAGTTAAAATCCTTCATCAGACAATTAGTGGTGAAAAAAGAAATGGTATGGGTTTTCAAGCTACTATTGATGAGGAACAAGGAAAGTTACTTATTCTTAAAAAAGGAAAACTTTTGGGACACTACAGTCTGGCATTTTTGAAACAGAAAGCAATTGAGAAAATAGGAAATGGTTTGATACTAGTCCGAGCTGAAACGAAAAAGAAAGGTGGACACGAATATTTTCACTACAAAGACGCTTATATTCTTAAAGAAATTGACCCGACTAAATTTCTTGCTCATTCCAAATACGACATCCGTCTTGGTGTATATCATAGTGGGACAAAAGCCGGACAGCCACATGATCACGGCTCTGCTTTTCGACTGACTGAAAAATCTTTACCACTTTTGTTTAAGATTCACAAAAAAATTCTCTAGTTTTTTCTTAAAACAACAATACTCTCTTTGTTCATTGTTTCCTCTAAAGCACCGACAATATTTGTTGGAGAATTTTTTATAGGCATTCTTTTACCAGGAATATTTCGAACAATAATATCTTCACAAGTAAATCCTATTTTTTCTGCTAATTCGGCAATAATAAAATCGGTAGGAATTCTTACTTGTTTAACAAGCCTATTTCCAACAACAAGACAAAAATACTTTCTTGGCTTAAGTATTCTATGAGCTTGCTTCAAACATTCATTTAGCCCAAGATTAAAACTTAATACATCTCTCGCTCTAGCTTCGTCTTGTTTTGCAATTTTTTCTAATGATTCTTTTAGATAATCTGATGAAAGTGTATGGATTAAATCTTTTGTAGCTCTACCACCAAGAAGATCATTATCTACGCCAGAGGCATCATTTGGGTCATCGAATACATCAATCCATTGCGCCGAAAGGCGAGAAAATTGTCCATAAGCAACTGTAGTACGACTATCCCCGTATGGCGGAGAGGTAATAATGCAATCAATAGAATTTGCTTTTATACCATTATCTTTTGACGAATCGCCATAGATTATTTTTGTCCATACATCCTTTTTTGCATCTTTGTAGAAATCAGTCATTCCCACAATATTTTTCTCTGCGTGTTTACGAAATATTCCAATAACATCTGGGTCATGTTTTTCCAGTTTATCGCCTTTTACTCGAACCAACTTAAATTCTCCAGTTTTTGTATTTGAGGAATAGCGAACCGTCTCACTAAAGGCGACCATTAGGAAATTCTGAATTGTCTCGTCTTTTATTTCTCGTATAGCTTTCTTTAGTTTTGCAAGTTTAACAATTACTTTATCCTTGAACCAAAAATCAATATTCTTAAAATCCGGTCTTTGTATTTCCTTATCTTTAATTTTTTCTACTCTATCAAGTAAGGCAAGGTACTCTTTTGTTAATTTTTGAGGATTGATTGGGGTTGTCTTTGCTTTTGCAAGAAAAATAGCTAAAGGATTAAGATCAATGCCGTAGGCATTTCTTCCTATCAATCTACTTTCGACTAAAGCTGAACCCGAACCACAAAAAATATCACAAATTGTATCACCCTCTTTGCTATAAGTTTCTAACAATCTTCGCCCGACTTGTGGAATGAACATTGCGGGATAGGTATGTATTCCGTGCGTATGTGATTTTATTTTTTCTCCTCTATAATCCCACGAATAATCTATTTTACGCACATACTTTTCATCTCTCGATTGTCCTTGATCTAGTTGTGATTCAAGATTACGAATAATTTTAACAACAACGCCCCTCACTTCTACTTCGTCACGATAAATTGGGAATAGTGTCGGGTTTGCGGGTTGCAGTCTAAACTTTCCATTTTCACGATATAACTTTTTAAGTGTCGCTTGATTGTCATCTATGACAGCGACAACGGTCTGACCATTTTCTGCTACCTCTTGTTTGCGTATCACAACAATATCACCATCAAAAATACCCTCATCAATCATACTGCTACCTTGCACGCGCAAGGCATAGTGCTTGCCTTGCTTTCCAATTTCATCTCTCGTGATTGTAATAGTTTCGTCTGGAATTTCTATCGCCTCGATTGGCTGACCCGCCGCGATTGCACCTAAAATGGGAATTTCGATTGTCTGTTTTGCTTCAACTGTGGAAACAGCACGAGGTTGGTTATGTTCTTTATTCAAAAATCCTGCATCTTGTAGCTTGCTGATGTAATAGTGAGCCGTTGATACAGAAGCGAGCTTAAACTTCTTCTTAATCTCATCAAGAGACGGAGCATAGCTATGCTTTGCCATATATACTTTTATAAAATCAAGGACTCGTGTTTGCTTTTTTGTGAGCATATATGCTATTATAGAAAATAACTAGAATGTATACAAGTCTAGTTATCCCCAAAGCAATATATGGAAGCAAAAACAAAACACCTTGAATTCATCCAAACGACCATAAACAGAATGGCAAATAATTCCTTTCTGTTGAAAGGGTGGGCAATTACAGTTATTGGTGGGTTACTCGCACTTGGCTTCAAGGATTTGGATTGCCGATATATTTTTGTCTCACTTTTTATTTTATCTTTCTTTTGGATACTTGATGGATATTACCTACACCAAGAAAAACATTTCCGCGAACTTTATGAACGCACAGCCACGAAAAAAGAAAGTGAGATCGATTTTTCGATGAAAACAGAGAAGTGCGAAAAGGATGAAGATTGGTTTGATTGTATATTCTCACCAACACTGCGAGTGTTTTACGGAGGGTTATTGGTTGTTCACATTATTATTTTAATTTTATAAATATATGGCAAGAAAAGTATTTTTTAGTTTTAAGTACGAAGATGTCTCAAGATCAATGGTTGTTAGAAATAGTTGGGTCGCTCAAGGTAAGGAAGCGGCGGGTTTTATAGACGCGGCTGATTTTGAGAAAGTAAAAAGACAGGGTGATACTGCAATCAAAAATTGGATAGATAACCAGCTCAACGGAACTTCAGTAACGGTTGTTTTGGTTGGAGACAAAACTTGTGATAGTCGGTGGGTAAAATATGAGATTAAAAAAAGTATAGAAATCGGAAACGGACTGCTAGGAATTGATGTTAGTAAAATAAAGGATTTGAAAGGTAATACATCAGAGAGATGTGGAAGGATTCCCGAAGGTTATGATTTTTATCTATGGAATAATGATGATGGGTATCACAAAATGGGAGAGTGGATTGAAAAAGCTGCAAAGAAAGTAGGTCGTTAATTGGCAAGTTAGTTTTAAGGGAGCAATCCCTGCCGTTTTATAATATTTCTTCAAAACGGCAGGGATTTGTGCGCGAATGGGAGGGAGGGTCAAGCACATACAGATTTGTTTGTGCCTAGCACAATCCGCTTATTGAGTTACCACCGAACTCGGTCGGAGGCACAGGGTTTCGGGCTACCACTAAACGCGGAGAGGAAGCGCCTCGTCTCGCCGTGAGGACGGAGAAATGAACAACTCCAAAGAACCACAAATGATATAATGTAAATGTTCATTTTGTAGTCTGAAACGGCGAAGCAAAACCAAAAATTTCCTTTCCATTTTTTGTCGGCTCCCCCCCCACACCCCACCGAGGAAAATAAGAAAGGTAAGGAAAATTTTTGGTTTTTGCTCCCGCGACCGAATGGAGCGGACGAGGCGCGCAGATTAGTCGGCATCAGGATTTTGCTCAAAATGCGTTCGGATTTCCTCGTACAGAGGGAGCAATATAAAGAAAACACCAATAATTGGTGTTTTCTTTATATTGCGGAGGAGAGCAAGTAATACTTGCGTGCAGGGAGCGAAGACCTTGAGTATATCGCGTGAAGTGATAACGAGCCCGATACGAAAGGTGTACAGTCCCTGTAAGGGAAGATCCCTGCCGGCTTAAAATACTCGTGACCGATCCCTGCCTAATACGAAAGGTGTACCTGCCTACCGGCAAGGCAGGCAGTTCATGTAATGAAAGATCCCTGCTGATTCTAAGGAGATGCGATCCCTGCCAGTCGCTCATTTTAATTAAAAATGGTACCTGACACACTTAATCCCAGCTTTTTTATTTCCCCACAAAGGTCTTGCATTTTTAAATACTATAGTGTATAGTACATATATCACCACGAAAGAGACCCTTATGAAGTTTCGTCTTCATCGGGGGTTCTTTTATTTTAAGTCTACTTTTTAATGATATTCTTTTGGTCAGAAATATAGTAAATTTTTGAACCGGTTCTCTTCAGTAAAATCGAACATTTCTTCTCATTTGCTGGCGACAATATACCAACCAGCCTTTTTTCAGATAATAGAAAGCTTATTAAAGATGAATAGTCACCATCACTAGAAACTAAAAGCATATTATCATAAGATTTATTATAAAAATCTTGGGTTGCCTTTAGTACTAAGTCGGCGTCACAATTACCTTTTGGTTTACCTGTATTGTCATACACTACTTCCTTGAATATAAGTATGAAGCCACATTCTTGTAAATATGCATAAAGTTTTCCATATTTTGGGATATTACCTAAAAATATATATGCAATTGTTATATTAAATTTATCAGTTAACCATACTCTCAGTTTCTTGTAATCAATCTCCCATCCAAGATAATTCATACCTTGATGCAAGTTTGCTCCATCTATAAAAGCATAATTATTTTTCTTAATCATTCATTTATTTTAACATACAGATTAATAAAATTCGAATGTGTGATATAATTTTAATATGGAAAAAGAAATAAAATTCACAGCTTTATTTGTAAAAAATACAGAGGATTTATTAAAAAGATTTCCTCCTAAACATACAAAAGTTTTTGGGCATCATTCAACGATTGAGTTTGAACCAAGTAATTTAGATGGAATAGAAATAGGGAAAAAATATAATATAAAAATAATTGGCAGGGCTTATGATGAATTTGGAGATGATATTCTTGTTGAAAACCCAAAATCTAAAAATAAATACCCGCATGTAACTCTATCTCGAGCAAAAAATGCTCCATCACTATACTCAAAGATACTATTTGAAAAAGCAATAGCTTCTAATGATATAGAATACTTTGATAATGAAGAAGTTACAGTTGTAGAAGGTTATTTAGCTTAAGGTTAAAAATGGTACCTGACACCCTTAATCCAGGGAGCGAAGACCTTGAGTATATCGCGTGAAGTGATAACGAGCCCGATACGAAAGGTGTACAGTTCATGTAATGAAAGATCCCTGCCGGGGACTGCTCTTAAATTAATGGTACCTGACACCACATTATTGACACCACATTACCAATTCCATTTGACAAAGTCAAGGTCAAGTAGTAAGGTGAAGGAAACTAAAAATAAGTAAAAATCATGAAGAAGAACATACCAAAACCTGTAAAATCTATAAAATCAGGACCAGACAAAAGAAAAGAATTTTTATTGAAATGGAAACATTTGTTCGAAGAGATAAGACCAGATATTAAAGTTTTTATAAAAGGGGATCATGACTTTTCTGTGATAATGGAGAACTTAGATAACAATGTTACATTTGATACTGGTGGGTACATTGAAGATTCTGTGTTATATGTTGAATTACCAACTGAAATAAAAATAGAACTCGGATACCTTGTTGGAATGACACACAATCGTATGTTTTCCGAAAAAGATGTCGAAATTGATTTAGCTCTTATAGAAAGGCAAGGCCTTCCTTGCGATTGTCAACCTAAAACTAAAACATGGGGTAGATATTATAAGGAGCTTGTCAAATTGGTAAATTTTTTACATAAAGAAATTCTAAAACCCGTTTCTATCATATAGAAAAAATAAAATTATAGGAATACTGGCTGTTCAGAAATGTTCAGCCTTTTTTATTGCCTTATTACAATTTTCCTATATAATAATATATATGTTTTCATTTATAAGAAATCAAATTAATTATGTGGAGATAATTTTAATATTTGCTGGATTATCTTTTTTTATAAGTACGGTTTATATTGCCAATGGGGGAGATTTGGCTGTAAATTATATTGCTAAAATTTTATATATTACAGGAACAGTTTTATTAGTTTTTATCCCATCAAGACAATCAAGTTCTCTTGGGGACAAGTAAAATAATATGGAATTAATTTGGGGTATACATTTAAATCAGGTATTACTGCTTTTGAAGCAATTAGGTTTAGCAATACTTGGGGCATCAGCTCTTTGGGGTTTTATCTTTAGTATTCGAGATATTCGCCGGCATTCGTCAAAAAATTGGATAGTGGATGATTGGTTAAGTATGAAATTATTTAATCTTTTTTTAATTGGGACAGCTATTTCTTCTTTAGCATTTTTTCTTTCTTTACCCACAACTCGCGCATTAGCCCATGAAGGTATATCCGTTGCGGCAACTATACCTGAAATCGTATCAACTTTCCCCTTAATGATTATCTTATACATCTTTTTGATATTGATAACTTGTATCATGATAATGCTTCGTGCAAAGAAAGAAGAAAAGTTTTCCTATTTATTGACACCATTTTATGCTATTACTTTTTTGATGGCATTTTTTATGACATCATATTCAGCTTGGCGAGGATCGTTTGATTCAATTCAAATCTTTCATTTTATGCATGGGTTCCACTCTATTTTTACTCTTGGGTCAGTAATTGTTTTAGATTTTTTATTTTTAATATCTAATCGTTCAGAACTTCTTAAACAACATGTATATAGTCTTTTCCCAACAATTAGTAAAGTTGTTTGGGTTGGGTTATCTTTTGATTTTATCAGTGTATTTTTAATATCAAAATATTTTGTTGTAACAGAAAAATTCTTATTTGTTCAAACCGTTATTACAATTCTTATTATTAATGGGGTTTTGCTTTCTGGTCCAATTGCAAGAAAAATGATGAATTCCGTAAAAGACCAAGCTCACCACATAACTGCCAAATGGCGCCGTATGGGTAACATTGCTGGGGCTTTATCGATAACTTCTTGGTTAACAATAACCGTTATGGATTTTTTTAAAGGTTTGAGATTAGATTATAAAGAATTAATCTTTCTTTATTTAGGATTTTTTATATTTATGTTTATTGGACATCTTTTATTTGAATACATGGAATCAAGAAAAGCTCCATTAACCTTAAGTAATGAAGAAATGTAAAGTACTAGGTAAGGCCTAGTACTTTACATGATTTTGACAAATTGTCTAATTAGTGTATTATTTAGATAAACAAAATATAAAGCTATGAAAAATTGTAATTCAGGTAGTGATTTAACATTATGTAAATGTAATTGTCATAATTTCAATGAAGGAGTGATTAGGCACATGGTGGCATGTTGCGATAAGTGTGACACTTGTGATCAAAATATAAGAACGGGGATGATGGACATCCATAAAAAAAATTGTCCTTACTTAAAAAATAATCCGATGATAAAAGGAAATGATTTTTTAGTTCCGATGGGGATTTATTTATTACCCGCATGCAATCATACTAAAACTGTGCATGAGCACAAAAAAGACTGCACATCGTATTTTAGTTCCGAATGGTATAAAAAGAAATGGAAGTTGGATGGACAAATCAACAAAATTGGTCCACCAATCCTTCTTGATATGAGAAGACAACAGAAAGGAAAAGATGGAAACTATGCAACAATCTTTTCATCATTTGAAAGACGATTAAATGAAATTGCAATTCCTCAGAATAGAATTGTGGATGCAATCTTTTCTACATCCGAAGAATGTAAAAAATTTCTCCTCGATGCCAATCTTTCAAAGTTCGATCTTCATTTTCTGGTTAAAAATCATTATCCCGAACTCGATCCTGGATATAAAAAGGAACCTGTAGAAGATTTTTTAGTGTTCCACTTTAAAATTTATTTATCTAGTGGAATCTTTTTTAGCGTAGGAAGGTTCTTATACGATTATGTATGGTGTGGTGAACGCGAGAATCGTTTTGTAGCACTAATATAATTGTTTATTCCTTTTGAAGAATCTCAAGCCCACCTCTCACTATTGTGATGTTCAGGGCTTTTTTATTTGCGACTTGCAAGTGATTTGTATTTAGAATATACTTTTTGTATGATTACAGCATATATTTACGCATTATTAGCAGTTATTGTTGTAAGCTTGGTTTCATTGGTTGGGGTTTTTACACTTTCTATCAAAGAGAAGGTTATGAAAAAATATATTTTCTTACTTGTTAGTTTAGCGGTAGGAGCTCTTTTAGGAGATGCATTTATTCATTTGATACCCGAAGCATTTGAAACTTCTGTCAATCCTGTTGTTATAAGTTTGTTTATAATTGGTGGTATTTTTGTATTTTTTATATTAGAAAAGTTTATGCACTGGCATCACCATGCCGATGATGTAGAGGAAGATTCTATTCATCCAGTAGGCAAACTCGTACTTTTGTCTGACGGAGTTCATAATTTTATAGATGGAATTATTATAGGAACAAGTTTTTTGGTAAGTATCCCACTTGGTATTGCTACAACACTAGCAGTTATTTTACATGAGATACCACAAGAAATAGGAGATTTTGCAGTATTGTTACATGCAGGATATACAAGAAAGAAAGCTTTGTGGTTAAACTTTTTATCAGCTATTACAGCAGTATTAGGAACCATTGTAGCTTTTTTATTAGGAGAAGTTGGTGAAATTTTTATTAACTGGGTGCTTCCATTCGCTGCAGGTGGATTTATTTATATTGCAATGACTGATTTAATTCCAGAGCTACATAAAACTAAAAAAATTAGCCATTCTTTTTCGCAATTATTTTTTTTGATTTTAGGAGTAATCATAATGGCGTGTTTGGTTTTCTTAGAATAATTAATTAAATTTGATTTTTTTATTTACATAAAAATAAAAGTTACAGCTGGGGTCAAAAAGGAAAGTGTCATTAAAAAGAAAGATGATGAGTATTTGATATGTGTAAAACAAAAAGCCGAAAGAAATATGGCAAATCACAGGGTGGTGGAAATTGTGGCAGGTTTGTTTGCTTTACCTAAAGCGAAAGTTCGTATTGTCAGTGGCCATCATAGCCCAAGTAAAATTTTAAATCTCATGGTATAATCTATATAGGCGGTATTATCATTTAATTTTATATAAATATATGAGCACAAATATAAAAGGTACCAATATGGAGCTAACAAGTTCAATAACAGAACATATTAATAAAAGCTTGGCATTTGTAAATAGGTTTTTAAATGATAATGAGGCAATTATATATGTAGAAGTTGGTAAAACAACGAATCACCATAATAAAGGTGATATATTTAAAGCCGAATTTGATATTAATTCAAATGGTAAAAAGTTTTATGCAGTATCTCAAAAGTCTGATTTGTATTTGGCTATAAATGATGTCAAAGATCAAATAGTCCAAGAATTTAAAAGTAAATCCGGTAAAAAACAAACTTTATTTAAAAGGGGAGCCACAAGTGTTAAAAAAATGCTCAAAGGCTTGTCTTTGCGTAATCCATTTACATCAAAATATTAAAGCGTGCTATTATGGCTTTATGACAGTACTTGTTTTTGGGGTTTTTGATATATTGCACCCAGGGCATATTTATTTTTTAGACCAAGTTATACAACTTGGTGGAGATTTACATATATGTTTGGCAAGTGACGAATATGTTAAAAATTATAAAAATCGTCAAACAATATATAGTTTTAAAGAAAGGTCTGAAATGATAAATAAAATATATCCTAATATTGTCATTCATAAAGGGGATATAGATATTGGTAAATGGACTATTTTTAATAATTTAATACCAGATATTGTAGCAACAGGCTATGACCAAGAAAAGCTGGAAATAGCATTAAAAGAAAGACGGCAATTAAATAAGACAAAATTTGTAAAAATTATTGGCTTTAATACTGATATGTATAGCACTACAAAAATTCAAGATAAAAATAAATATGGGAATATATAAAACTTATAAAAATATAGGCGAAACACCATTGGAATGTTTAAAAAGAATTGTTAAAGATTACAATATTCCAGATAGTGAAAAAGTAACTTTTGCCGGTAGGCTTGATCCGGCAGCCAGTGGTGAAATGATATTTTTATCAGGCAATGATATAAAAGATAAAGATAAATATATACATGCTGATAAAATATATAAAGTTGATTTTGTATTAGGTATTAGTACTGATACAGGGGATTTATTGGGTATTTTAAAAGATGTTGATACTGGGATTATTTTATCTGACAGTTTAAAAAATGAAATAGAAAATGCATTTCAAAATTTAGTTGGTAAAAGACTACAAGATTTTCATAAATTTTCGTCTAAAATGTTTGAAGGTAAACCATTGTGGATGCATGCAAGAGATGGAGAAACACCTAATGTTAATCATGAAATTACAATATATAGTATTGAAGTTTTAGAAATATATAAAAAAAGTTTGAAAGAAATCTTTAATCAGGTTGTTAAAATCACAAATTTGGTTGGGGGAGATTTTCGGCAAAATGAAATTATAAAATCTTGGACTTTATATAAAGAAAGTCTTGATCAAGTTTTAATTGTGAAAGTTTTGATAAAATGTTCTTCCGGAACTTATATGCGAGTCTTAGCCGAGGAATTGGGAGAAATTTTAAAATTGCCAGTATGTGCATATTCTATAGAACGCACAGAAATTTTAATTTAAAAATCAGCATTTGTATGCTATGATATTTGTTATGAATTCAATAAGAAACTTTTTACACAATTATTTACCAGAATTTGTTTATGGAGCATTAGATGGAACAGTTACTACTTTTGCGATTATTGCTGGTGTTGCTGGGGCAAGCTTGAGCCCGGCGATTGTTTTAGTTTTAGGAATATCAAATGTGTTAGCTGATGGATTCTCAATGGCATCGGGGAATTATCTATCGGAAAAGTCTCACCAATCCCAAAGTGGAATAATACCAACACATAGCCCTTTTAATACAGCATTAGCTACATTTACGTCTTTTGTTATCATTGGTTGTATACCTTTGATTGCATATATTGTATCTGCAGTCTTTGGTGTTTGGGATGGTAATGAATTTATAATATCTATTATTTTTACATCTTTGGCTTTTATATTTGTTGGACGAATCAGGGGTAAAATAACAAATACTAATCCAATTGAATCAATATTTGAAACATTATTTATTGGGGGTGTTGCTGCAACTGTTGCTTATTTTGTTGGATATTTCTTACGAGGTTTAGTTTAATTTTTTATTATAATTTTTTTCTTTACCACCTTCGGGTATAATTTTTTCGATTATAAATTTATTATCTATAAAACTAGCTTTTGTTATCTTTATGCGGATTTTGTGATTTTCTCCGCCCCCTGACAAGGGGGAGGCTGGGAGGGGGTTTATATAATAAATCCCAGGCCAGCCAATATATGCTTTGTATTTTCTATATTTTATTTCATCAGTATCAGAGTTTAATATTTCACCATCAGATTTTTTTATTTTTGTTGTATAAGTAGCTAAATTATGATCTTGAGATATTTTATTTATATTTTTTTCTTCTATTTTTTCTAAAACCTCTTTTAACATTTGTGGAGCAGTATTTATAACATAATTTTCTAAATCATTTCTATTTGTATCAGGTTTTATTTCGATTTTATTTTGTAAATATATATCACCATGGTCAAGTTCACTATCCATATCCATAATTGTTATACCAGTTGTAGTATCTTCATTTAATATTGGTCCAATCAAAGGTGATGATCCACGATACAATGGTAAAAGTGATGGATGGACATTAATTATTCCATTAGGAAATATTTCTAATAACCATTGGGGAATTATTTTTCCGTATGCAAAAAGTATACCAATATCGGCATTATATGATTTTAAATCTTCTTTAATATTTATTAATTTGTCTGGTTCTAAATAGGGGATATTATTTTCTATTGTGTATTCTTTCACTGGACATGGTTTCATCTTAAGACCTCTACCCGATGGTCTATCAAGTGCAGTTATAATAAGTTCAGGCTTACTGTAGATTTTTATTAAATTATCTAGCAAATCTCGTGATAATTCTGGTGTTCCAAAGTAAATATATTTCAACATATTATTTCATCTTTTTTTGTTTTTCTAATGTTCGTGGCATGTCATCTTTTAAATTTATTGCATTGTCTATAAATAAAATTCCATTTAAATGATCAATTTCATGTTGAAAAATTTCAGCAATTATTCCACTGCCAGTAATTTCAAAATATTCACCATTTTCGTCTTGCGCACGAATGGTAGCCCGGCTAGCCCGGCGAATGTCCCCATATATTGGTCGTACGGACAAGCATCCTTCGTGCATTAATTTTCTATCTTTTGAAAGTTTTATTATTTCTGGGTTAATACATACAAGATTTTTTATAACAGTATTTTTTCCATCAGGTTTACTAAATACTTTTCCTGATACAACAAAAATTCTTTTATTTATACCTATTTGTGGCCCTGCTAATGCTACACCATCGTATTCAAATTCTAAAGTGTCATTCATGTCACGCAATATTTTTTTTAGATCTACAGATTTAAATTCCTCATTTCGTACAACTTGAGATATTCTTCTTAGGATTTTATTTGGATTTTGAAGAATTATTCTCTTCATGTTATTTCATTTCTTTTATGTATTCTACAAGCTTATCTATTTTAACTGTTTTTTGGGAATGATTAACCATGTCACGAACAATAACACTATTTTCTAATGCTTCTTTTTGTCCAAAAATCAATGTATAAGGCACACCAGATCGCTCGGCAGTAGCAAGTTGGGATGTTAAGCTGTCTTTAGTTAGAGATTGTAATACTGGGATGTGACCTTTGCGTAGTATATCAATAATTGGCAAGGCTTTTAATTTAGCATCAAAACCAAGTTGAATAAAATAACATTTTGGTTTTTTGTTAATTTTAGGGGCTAAATTTGTGTACCAAGGTGATTCAATGATTCTATCCATACCAAAAGCCATACCTATAGCCGGAATTTCTTTTTTTGATCCAAGCATTGTACCCAAATAATCATATCTTCCACCTCCACCAAGAGATAATGGCCCAACTTCAGAATCTGATTCATCAAAAATTTCAAATACAGTATGAGTGTAATAAGAAAGCCCTCGAACTAAATTTTTATTTAAACGATAAACTATATTCATTTCGTCTAAATATTCTAAAACTTCTTTCAAGTGTTTTTTAGATTCAGGATTAAGAAATGCTACAGATTCTGGAGCATCAATATTAATAGCAATCATTTTTGGATCTTTGGAATCTAATAGTCGCAAAGGATTAGTCTTTAGTCGTTCACGAGCTTCGGCAGGCATTTGATTAATATGTTTTTTATAATATGTTGTTAATTCACGTAAATAATTTGTACGAGATTCTTTATCTCCAATACTATTAATATCCACTATCAAATTTTTTGCTCCGGCTTCTTCAATTATAACAACTGCTGTTTTAATAACTAAAGCATCTGCTATACTTTTTTTTGTACCAAGAACTTCCAAATTAAATTGATGGAATTGTCGGTATCTTCCGCGTTGAGGTTTATCATGACGGAATAATGGACCCGAAGAATAAAGCATTATTGGTTGTGTTTCAGACTGCATACCATGTTCTATATATGCACGCATAACCCCAGCAGTAAATTCTGGGCGAAGAGCCAACTGGTCCCCACCTTTGGTTTTTAAAGTATACATTTCTTTATCGACAATATCGGTCCCAATACCAATAGTTGTTTCAAAAAGTTCTTGTTGTTCAACTATTGGAATTGCAATTGGTTTAAATCCATAATATACAGCGACTTCTTGAGCTTTTTCAAACAATCCTTGATATGCATAATACACATCACCCATGATATCGTGCATGCCTTTAGGACTTTGAAATGGTTCTTTACGAGGTTTGTTTGTAGACATAGATTTATTTAATTATTATTAATGTTTGTATTGTTTATTTCAGCATAAATATGTTGCCCTGGTAGATAATCAATATTATTAAAAGGATATAGTCTAACTAATGCTCGGCCTGTTGCCAAATCTCTTGGTAAAAATCGCCACATGCGGGAATCATAACTTTCAGACCTATTGTCGCCCATGACAAACAATTGACCATCAGGAACAACAATATCTACTAGGCTTTCATAAGAATGATTCTTGACATAGGGTTCTTCAAGTAAAACTCTTTTACCATCCTTTGTAATAACTGTGACAGTACCATCTATAATTCTTATAGTATCTCCTGGGATACCAATTAATCTTTTTACAAAATGTTCTTTTGTATTTCCTGGAAATCGAAAAATTATAACTTCACCTCGTTTGGGTTCACGAATATGGTAAGACAATTCGTCTACTATTAAATAATCATGATTTTTTAAAGTTGGGTCCATAGATCGTCCATTTACTAAAAATGGTTGAGCAATGAACATGCGAATAGGAATAACAATAATAAAAGCCAAAAGCATAAATTTAATTATGTCCCAAATGGAATCTTTTTTCTTTATTTTTATGTCAGACATTTTTTGTGGATTTTCCATCAAAATAGTATAGCATGAAAATAGTTTGACATATAGTTAATTTTGTTTTTCCGTGGTTTTTATGCTATAATCTTTTTATGATCCCAATAATAGGTCTTGGCAATCCAGGTGATAAATACAAAAATACTCGTCATAATGTTGGTTGGCGGGTTTTGGATATTTTGGCTAATAATCACGAATGGGAATATGATAAATATCTTAAATCTTTAAAATGCATAATTCAAATAGGTGGTGAACAAGTTTTGTTACTCAAACCACAGACTTTTATGAATGAATCGGGACAAGTTTTAGAAGGAATCAAAAGAATTGATCCATATATGTTATCAAAAATAATTGTTGTTCATGATGAAATTGATTTAGCTATTGGGACTATTAAAATTTCACATGACAGAGGTGATGGGGGACACAATGGTATAAAATCTATCAATGTTTATTATGGTGGTAAAGACTATACACGATTACGAATTGGAATTAGCAAAACAGGAGAAAATGGAGAACTTTATAAACCAAATGTTTTGTCTGATTTTGATGATACGGATAATGAAATATTAAAAAATGTTTTCCCAAAATGTATTCTCGCCATAGAAAAAATAATTACTCTCGGCCACCCCACAGCCTCAAATCAAATTAATCAGAAATAGTGTTAGAATATATTATATGAAGAAAATAGTTTTATTTTTGTTATTTTTTGTGTTATTTGCTCCAAAACTATATGCAATGGAAGGGCTTTGGTATTATACAGAAACACCGGATGCAAGAGAATCTTTATTTAAGAATATTTCAAAAATAGATCTTTTGGCACCACAAACATACGAATTGCATACAAATGGAGAAATAGTTTCCAGAATGAAAGATGATGTATTATTACTTGCCAAAGAAAATAATGTAAAAGTTATGCCACTTTTAGCAAATACTGATGGAGATTTTTTTAGTCAAAAAATAATTTTAGATTTATTAGATAATCATGAAAATTGGCAAAAAGTTTCAGCCTATATGCGAGACGAGGCAGAGAATAATGACTACTATGGTTGGCAATTAGATTTAGAAAATATTCCAATTAGTCACAAAAATAAATTTACTGCATTTGTAAAATATCTTAAAAATGAATTTGAAAAAGATGATTTAAAACTTTCTATTGCTCTTGTTTCTAAAATTTCCGACAATAAAGCTGATTATACAGTAAATTATTGGAATAATTGGGCAGGGGTTTATGATTATAAAGTTTTGGCAGATAATGTCGATTTTTTATCAATCATGGCTTATGACCAACCAAATTCTCCGGGGCCTGTAGCTACAATTTTGTGGAGTAAAAAAGTTTTAAATTATTCTTTAAAAAATGTTCCTCCTGAAAAAATTTCTTTTGGTATTCCTGTATATGGTTGGGCATATCGAAGTAAAGAAAAAAGACATTTTAGAATGGTCAAACATTCTTTAGTAAATACAAAACTTTTAAATACTAATAAAAAAGATTTTAAAAATATGACAACTGGTACTGGTATGTCGAAATATTATGGAAATATTCCCTGGGTTTCATATAATATGTATGGGAAAAATTATACGATTTGGTATGAAGACGAAAAATCTTTCAAAACAAAGTTTGATCAGATTAAGGCTAAAAATGTACGAGGGTATTCTGTTTGGGTTTTAGGTAGTGAAGATCAGGGAGTTTGGAATTTAGAAGAATTATAAATAAAAAAGAGCCGTTAGGCTCTTTTTTATTTATTTAGATTTATCTGTTTATATTTTGTTGATTTGGTGTAGAGTTTTGTGAATTTAAGTTTAAGACATAGTATAAAGCCAGTGGTGCTCCCCAGTTTGCCCATCTTTCAACAAAATCCCAAACTGGATCTGCGCCAATTGGCCAACGAATCATAGCAGTGAATAATCCCCAAATTGCCATCCATAAAATTGCAGGGCGTATAGGTTTTACTAATACTAATAGTGCTAATAATAAATCAATAGCACCAACGACCATAAGAATTGTTGTTATTGTCGACGGGTCCGTGATTCCAAAAGGTTTGAAATATCCAAACCAAGATGTTTTTGCTTGAAGTGCAAATACACCATGACCAATAAACTCACCTGCAACAGCTATGCGCAGAATCCACTCTATCTTTTTTTGTTTGTTCATAGAAAATTAATTATTATAATAATATATACATTATAATAAAAAACAAAACCCATTGCAATATATTGCAATGGGTTTTGCACTGTTTATTTTTTTTCTTCTGTTTTTACATTTGCAATATCTTCTAACAGTACTAGTGTCATTCGTTGGTTTTTCGGTTCAAACAATGTTACTTGGAAATTGTAGTTTTTACCCAATGAAAGTTTTTCACGAATTTTGTCTTCGCCACCCATTGTTGATTGATGACAAAGTCCAGCAACACCTTGTTTGATAGAAACTAATGCACCATGTTTATTAAATTTAATTATAACTCCGGAAACAATATCACCTTTTTTAATTTTACCTTCAAATTCTGCCCAAGGATTTTCCTTTAAAGCTTTGATAGACAAGGAAATTTTACCTTCTTTAACTTCTATAACTTTGGCACGAATTGCTTCTCCTAGTTTAAATAATTGGCGAGGGTCTTCAACTAGACCCCAATCAAGTTCACTGATATGAACTAGACCTTCTAGACCTTCTTCAATTTTTAAGAATACTCCAAAGTCCACAATACCAGAAACTTCACAAGGTAGTTCATCACCCACATTGTATTTGGATAATGTTTCAGCGCGTTCCTCGGGATTGTTTTCTTTTTCAGAGAAAATTAATTTACCTTCTTTAGGAATTGCAGTTAAGATTGTAACTGTTAATTTTTTACCAATAAGCTTTTTAAGCTCTACCATGATTTTGTCTTTGTCGGAATCTGTAACTCGTGGATAGTTTTCCGAACGAAGTTGTGATGCTGGTAAGAATCCTTGGATACCTTGCCATTCTAGTATAAGACCACCTTTGTTGGCTTCTTTTACAGGAATTTCAAGAACGGTTTTTGCTTTTATATGTTTTTCAGCTTCACTCCAAATCAAAGCTTGCTTGGCTTCTTTCAAAGACAATTCTACATAACCTTCTTCATTTTTAACTTCAACAACTTTGGCTTTGACAGTATCACCAATACTGATTTTTTTTATAATGTCTCGGGCTGCGATAAATTCGCGACCATAAATTATACCAGTACCAAATGGCGCCAAATCTATATAAACGGACGATTTTTTAATACCAATAACGGTACCTTCAACGAGAGCTTCCAGTTGGGGTCCAACAGGTGAATTCTCGATGATGGACTTTAATGTAAGTTCCTCATTCATATTTAATGGCATTTTCTTTTCTATTGGTACCGGAAACAATCAGGGACCCAATAGGGTTAAGAGAAAATGCAGATTTTATTAATAAAAGACTGTACAAAGATTAGCATAATTTAATATTATTCGCAATTCTTTATATTGGCTTTACTATAATACGATTTTTGGGTATACTAGTTGCATGATTGTTACATACCACGGAGAAAGTTGTTTAAAGATTCAATATGGTGATTTTACGCTTGCGTATAATCCACCTAAAATTATGAAAGATGGCAAAGTTCCAAGATTTGGAGCAAATGTTGTTTTGGTGTCAACTCATACGGATGCCACAAATGGTCCAGAAAATATGGAATATGGGCAGACCGTTCCATTTGTTATTGATGGGCCAGGGAATTATGAAATTACGGGTTTGTCTATCGAAGGCATAGGAGGCGAAGTTAATCTTTCTGGTGAAAATTATATAAATACGGTTTATCGTATGAATTTAGATGGGATGAATTTGGTATTTATGGGGCTTGCAACAGATGCAATGTTGACTCCCGAATTTCGTGGAAAGATTGGGACTTGTGATATTATTTTTGTACCATTAGGACATGATGATATGTCTAACCAAATGGCATACAAAATGGCTATTGGGTCCGATGCAGGTTTGATTATTCCAATTGGGTCTGATAGTTTGAAAATTAAATCTTTCTTAAAAGAAGCCGGTCAAGAAAAAGTAACATCAATTGACAAATTGACTGTTAAGAAAAAAGATTTAACAGGTAAAGAAGGTGAAGTTGTGTTGCTTAATTTATAAATATGTTTGAATTTGAAAAAAATTTAAATCCAAAAGATAAAAAAAGAAAAGCATTAATTCTCGCAGGACTTATTACTTTTATAATTGCAATGCTTTATGTTGTATTACACAAAGGAAAATTATATGATTTCAAAGGTGTTGGTAGAGATATTGCACCTGTATCATCATTCATAAAAGATGCAAGTGTTACAGTTTCGGAAGATATAAATAATGGGACCGAGGTTATTAATAAGAATAAATAGATTATGGCAAAAACACCCAAGAAAAATACAAATGAAGAATCAGACAATTCAAATGTTCCAATTGTGATAGAACATGATCGAATTCAAATTCGTCCAATTGTTACAGAAATGCGCGAATCGTATTTAGACTATGCAATGAGTGTTATTACTATGCGTGCATTGCCAGATATTCGTGATGGTCTTAAACCTGTTCATCGTCGCATACTATATGCCATGCATGAAATGGGCTTAACTTCTGGTGGACGATTTCGTAAATCTGCAGCTGTAGTCGGTGAGGTTTTGGGTAAATACCACCCACATGGTGATGTTGCAGTTTATGATTCGATGGTGGGTATGGCTCAAGATTTTTCATACAGGTACCCATTGATATTTGGCCAAGGTAACTTTGGATCAATCGATGGCGACAATGCGGCGGCCATGCGTTATACCGAAGCCAAAATGTCTAAAATTTCTTCAGTTTTTTTGCAAGATTTAGAAAAAGATACCGTAGCCTTTCGACCAAACTATGACCAAACAAGAAACGAACCAATTGTATTGCCAACAATTGTCCCAGGACTTTTATTAAATGGGACATTGGGTATTGCTGTTGGTATGGCGACAAATATTCCACCTCATAATTTAGGTGAAGTTATTGATGCATGTTTACATTTTAATGAAAATCCAGAATCAACTACAGAAGATTTAATGGAATTTATTCAAGGTCCAGATTTTCCAACAGGAGCCGTAGCATATGACAAAAAAGATATTTTGCATGCATATCAAACAGGTCGCGGAGGTGTAACTGTACGAGGTGAAGCCGAAATAATTGAACAAAAAGGTGGGCAATTTCAAATCATAGTTTCATCATTGCCATATAGAACAAACAAAGCCAATTTTGTAGAATCAATTGCAGATCTGGTTCGAGATAAAAAAATCGACGGTATAAAAGGTCTTCGTGATGAATCTACACGAGAGATGCGCGTAGTTGTTGACCTTAAAAGCGGTGCCCATCCTCAAAAAGTTTTAAATTATTTATATAAGCATACACAACTAGAGAGCGTTTTTCATTATAATTTAGTTGCACTTGTTGATGGAATACCACAAACTTTATCATTGAAAAACTTTATCGAAGAATTTATAAAACACAGAAGAGAAGTAATTACTCGTCGTACAAAATTTGATTTAAACAAAGCTCGTGATCGTGAACATATATTGTTGGGTCTTAAAAAAGCTTTGGACTTTATTGATGAAGTTATCTCTATTATTCGTGGTAGTCGCGATGCAGGTGCTGCGAAAGAGGCTTTGATAAAAAGATTTAAATTCAGCGATCTCCAAGCCACAGCAATTTTGGAAATGCGTTTACAAAA
This sequence comes from Candidatus Nomurabacteria bacterium RIFCSPLOWO2_01_FULL_33_17, assembly GCA_001786995.1. GTDB lineage: Bacteria > Patescibacteriota > Minisyncoccia > Phycocordibacterales > UBA9973 > 2-01-FULL-33-17. Next base: position 20,710 of record MFUO01000022.1, read on the forward strand.
ATTAGCTGGTCTTGAAAGAAAAGCTGTAGAAACTGAACTTAAAGAAAAACAAATACTAATCGCTGAACTTGAAAGTATTTTAACAAATTATAAAAAAGTAACAAAAATAATAGGCGATGAATTAGTCTCTGTCCGTGCGATCTATGCTGATGACCGCAAAACAAAAATTGTTAAAGGTGGTCTTAAATCCATGAATGAAGAAGATTTAATCCCAGAAAAAGAATCAGTTCTTGTTTATACTGCCGGTGGGTATGTAAAACGAACTGATCCTATGGAATATCGTAAACAAAATCGTGGAGGAGTTGGCACAATTGATATTGAAACAAAAGAAGAAGATTTTGTAACAATGCTTATAGATGCAAATACTCATGCGGATTTACTATTCTTTACAAACCAGGGCCGAGCATATCAAATACGAATGTATGATATTCCCGAAGGAAAACGCGCGACAAAAGGTAAATCAATCAATAATTTTATTTCATTAGGTGGAGATGAACGCGTAACTTCTATTTTACCAATTAGTAAACAAGATAAAGCTAAATTTGAGTCATTAATGCTAGTTACTAAAAATGGTACAGCTAAAAAAGTCGCTTATGAATCGTTTAAAGATGTGCGTCGTAGTGGACTTTTGGCAATTAGTTTGGAAAAGGGTGATGAGCTTATATCTGTATTAGCACTGGAAAAAGGTAATGAAGTTTTGTTAGTTAGTTCACATGGGCAATCTATTCGTTTTAAAGAATCTGATATTCGTCAAATGGGTCGTGGAGCTGCTGGTGTTATTGGAATGAAACTTGAAAAATCAGACTTTATAATCAATGTTAATTCAATTTCTAAAGATAAAAATGATTTAACATTATTTACAATTAGCGAAAAGGGTCTTGGTAAACGAACTAAATTATCTGAATATAAGGTTCAAAAAAGAGGTGGTAGTGGAATTTTGACTGCAAAAGTTACTGAAAAAACCGGTTCAATTATTTCGGCACGAATTGCTGGAACCGAAGGTGAATTAATTGCTATATCTAAAAAGGGTCAAACACTTCGTACAGATATGTCATCTGTACCGGTATTGGGGCGCAGTACTCAGGGTGTTAGTATTATGAAGTTACGCGCAGGGGATTCCTTGGCATCACTTGCAGTCATTGATTAATAAATATCTAAAATGAATACAGAGATAAAAGATATTTTGAAAAATTTACCAATTAAATCCAATTCTCGTATTTTGTGTATTGGTGAACCTAATTCTAAACATATAATAGAGACCATAAAAAATATTCCACATGGAGAAATTATTATTTTAGACAATAAAAGATCAGAAAATAATAAATCTTTACAAACAATATATTTTGATTTTGATAATGGTAATAATTTACCAATACGAGATAAAACATGTGATATTGTATTTGTTTATCATACATTACGAAACATAATATACAGAGAATCTGTTTTAAAAGAATGTATCAGAACACTTGCTCCCGGTGGTTTGATTTTATTGGTAGAACTATATGAAAATGCACATGGAGTAACTGTTCATCCAGATACACGAATAAAACATGATGACATGTTGGAATATTTGGATCACGCCGGTTTTTCATTTGGTGAATATTTTGACACACAACACCATGAATATGGTATTATAGGAGTATGTCCTATGATTCGTTAATAGATAATACAATTATATTTTCTTATGCCTAATAAAAAATTTCAAACAATATTATTAATTATTTTTGGTGTTGCATCTGTATTTGCTGTTATGGTATTTGCTGGTTATATACCAACACCATCATCAAAACAAAAGGTAAAAGGTTCGGGAACTGTTGTTGTATGGGGTGTAGTTAATGATCCACAATTTCTCTCTTATATGAATGATTTATCTAATGGAATTAATGATTTTAAAATTAGCTATATTCCTAAAAATAAAGATACATACCAATCTGAATTAATTGAAAGTTTTGCAGATGGAAATGCGCCTGATTTATTTTTTATAGACAATGATACAATTTCAAGATTTGAATCTCAAATAGAGCCAATACCTTATTCTGTTTTTCCACAAAAATTATTTTTAGATTCATATCCTGGAGCTTTTTCTTTGTTTTTATCACAGCGTGGAATAACTGCGTATCCATTTTTAATAGACCCATTAGTTTTGTATTATAATAAAACTTTATTAACAAACGAAGGAATTGTAAATCCTCCATTATATTGGGATGAATTTATACCATTAACAGAAAAATTAACAAAGAAAGATCCTACTGGTGCTTTTATTCAAAGTACAATATCATTTGGAAGATTTGAAAATAACATACATGCAAAAGACATAATATCATTGTTATTACTTCAAGTTGGTAATCCTATAGTTTCAATAAATGATTCAAATCAATATTATTCAACATTGGGAACACACCAAACAACACTTGGTTTGTCATTACCAGCAGTTGTAACATTTTTTACAGATTTTGCATCACCAGATAAATTTATTTATTCTTGGAACAAATCATTACCCGAAGCCAGTAGTTCATTTTTAACAGAAAGAGTAGTATTTTATATTGGTAATTCTTCAGAATTATTTAAATTACAAGCTAGAAATCCTAATTTATCACTTTCAGTTGCTGAAATTCCACAACCACGAAATTTAAAAACCAAAAAAACATATGCTCATTTAACAGGTATTGCAATGTCTAAATATTCTACAAATAAAGTTACAGCATCATTAGCAACACAAACAATAGCAAGTCAATTTCATTCTGGAAATATTGCTAAAATACTTTCTTTACCACCTGTTTATGCACAAGATTTAAAGGCCCCAAGTGATCCATCATTGGCATACCAAAGTATTTTACAAATATCAGCTCTTCGTTCTATGGCATGGAGAGACCCTAATGCGATTAAGACATCTGAAATCTTTCGCGAATTAACACAATCTATTCTAGCCGGTGGAGCTGATGCTGATGGTGCTTATGAAAAAGCACAAGCTAATATGGAATTTTTATTGAATACAATTAATACACCACCTAAATCATCTACATCATCAGTACCAATAACAACACCATAATATATGAATAATAAAAGGAAAAATTATAGATTTATTTTAATTTTTATAATCACATTAACTGTTGTTGTATTTCCATATATTGCAGATGCATCAATTACAATTCCGTGTGGTCGTATCGTAAATGAAACTACAGGAAAAGTAGAAATGTGTGGTTTTAATGATATTTTTGAATTGATTAATAGTACTATTAAATTCTTTTTAACAATGGTACTATTACCAATTGTTATATTGTTAATCTCATATTCTGGTTTTTTATTTATGACTAGTGCTGGTAATGAAGAAAAAAGAACAAAAGCAAAAAGTATTTTTAAACACGTTATCCTTGGGATTTTAATGATACTGGGTGCATGGTTTATTGTCTATACTGTATTTCGTGCTTTTGGGTATGACACAAGTCGTGGCCGTGCTGGACTGTCCGATGGAAAAATAGAATGGAATTCTGGTAAATAATAATTATGGATAATAATTATTTCTAATGGTATAATGAATATATGAGAAAATACATTTTATCACTCACATTTTTATTTATCTTGACCCCCGTATTAGCTTTTGGGCAATTTACTGGTTATACAGACCCTACAATTACTGAAGATAAAAGTGTGATCAGTTTTACAAATGATGCATCTATTAATGCTAATTTAGGTAATGGTAAATGTAATCTCACAGAAAAGACCTTAAAGGGTTATGTAAATTATCTTGGTTGTGCAGCTCAAGTTTTTGTAATACCATTTATTTTTACAATTGCAGTTGTAGCTTTTGTTTTTGGTGTTGTAATGATGATTTCAAATCCAGGGAGTGAAGAAGCAACAACCAAAGGAAAAACATTTATTCTGTGGGGGATTATTGGATTTTTTGTAATTGCATCTATGTATGCGCTTGTAGCAATACTGCGAAATACGGCACAGTTTGGACAAAATGTAGAAAATGATGCCACACCTTATAATCAATTAAAAGATAAAGTCCAAAATTTAAAGTAAAAATAATATGCAAAAAAACATTAAGAAAATTATATTATTGTCTCTAGCTCTAATTATTCTAATTAGTAGTTTTTCTGGTATAAATCAAGTTTATGCACAGGCAGATACAAAAACACCGAGTTGTGAAGAACAATGTAAAGGTTTAAAACAAATAGGTACTGATGGTAAAAGAAGCATAGCCGGTGCATCGTATGACTGTTGTACAAAGGCTTGTGAGAATAAATCTACAGATTTTGGCCTATGTGTCGGAATTGACAATCCATTGGGGGAAAAGAAAGATGTTAAAGATATTTTGGGTGCAATTTTAAAAACAATTGCAGATATTGTTCTTCCAATTGTAATTGTAATGGTTATTTATTCTGGATTTTTATATGTTATGGCACGGGGGAATAGCGAATCCATTGAGAAAGCTCATAAGACTTTGACATGGACATTGATAGGCGCTGCGATATTACTTGGTGCTCAACTCATTGCCAATGTTTTGATTGATACGGTTTCAGGTATTAGTAAAGACAGTGGCTATACAAATACAACAAGTCAAAATAAAAATAATGGTACATATACACCTCCGGCAAATACTCCTCCAGTTACTCCACCAGTTACACCACCCGTAACGCCTCCTGTTACTCCACCAGTTACACCGCCAAATACAAATAATATAGTTTCCGTATTCAGTGACCCATTGGATCCTCTTAATATTTTAAACAATACAAGAGTTACAATTAAAATTACAGAAGTTAGTCCTGGCACCGGGAATGATGATGGAATTGTCAGTTATGAATTAACAACTACAACTGGTGTTGATTCTGGTAATATGTATTGTAAAGAAAACAAAGTTGGTGCTCGTGGTTTTTGGGATGCTGTTCAATCTGAAAAAACAATACCTGGATTTAATGCAGGTTTAAATAAAAAAAGTGTAACTACTGATATAAATATAGAAAAAGGTAGAGATTATATTTGCGCATTTGACTATACCGACCCTGTCGTTGCTGATCATTTAATTACAAATTCATTTGTCTTAAAAGTCGGGGCTACAAATGCAAGTGGTAGTTTGGGTTGGAATACAGAGACTTTACCATGTGATGGCCCCAGTTGTGAGAGTGTGGCTTTGAATGAGAAACCCAAATCTTCCAAACTTGCCATTAAAGAATTTTTTAATTCACTTTTAACAAATTCCATCCTTCTCCCCAACATCGCAAATGCCCAAGCCAACTTACCATCACCGTATGATAAAACAAATATTGCTTATTATATTAACAAACAAGGCCCATCTCGTGTAGTTGATGTTAAAAAATGGTTTAAAGATAATGCTTCACATTTTGTTTTTAATGATAATCTTGGTAGTCATAGAAATGAATTTCCTTATGGTGCTATTAATATATGTTCAAAAATAAAGATAAATGAAACTGATGGAAGAATGAGGGTATATCAAGGTTATACTGATAATAGTGAAGCTAAATTTGAGATAAAAAAACTTTTTGAAAAATTAGAACTACCAACATTATCTTCTAGAGAAGAGATTTTAGCTCGAGTTATTCTTTTAACAGAAGATCAAATAAAAGGAACAAGTAATATTGGTTTTCAAGATTCTAATAAAGCTAATATAATTGGAATTACTAATCTTGATTTTAATCCAGATGATTACACACCTGGTGCAGGACAATATTATGATAAAAAAAATCAAGTAATATATATAAGTTTAAAATCTGATAATAAATGGCATATTGATAACTATAGTTTTTCAACTATTGTAGGTATTGGTCCTAATGTTAGAATAATTGCAGGTGGTTGGTAGAATTTGGAAAATATTTGTTTATAATCTAATAATACTTGTTGACAAGGATAATCTTTGGTATAATAGTATTATGTCTAAAGACGCAATTATTGAAATTTTAAGTAAAGAAAAACCTTATTTGGTTGAC
>MFUO01000023.1 GCA_001786995.1 Candidatus Nomurabacteria bacterium RIFCSPLOWO2_01_FULL_33_17
CAGTTCATAAATTATGATACTCCAAATATCCAACTTTGCAAGGATTTAAGTATGTGATTATTAACAGGTAAATTAACGATTGTTATTAGTTGAGTTAGTTTGATTTTGTGTATCAGCAGTAGCTTTTTGATCATTATAATAAAGAATCCCTATTCCTATAGCGATCATTACCGTAAAACCAATTATTACTTTCATTGTATGGGTCATCCCTATAATATAACATATTCCTATCATACCCCGCACCAGATAGCGCCTCAGGCGCTATCTGGGTACTAAGCAAGGCCTAGCGGTTCAGGAGAAAGATTGCGAGAGAGAGGATCGCGAGGTTTAGGAGGATTATACCTGTTGTCTTCCAAAATGATTTTGTCTTGCGGTATGAAAGGAAAAGAAAGAAAATAGAAATAAAGATACCAATTAATAGTATTTTTAGATCACCGTTATTTCTATCTTTTAAAAAATTGATATACACACCTAGCCCTAAAAAAATAATTGCCCATGATGACAGAAAATAAATTGTTTGTTTAATTGAAAAAAATCTATATGTAAGCAATGAAACAATAACACCAATTGGAAGTAATACAAGTAAAGATAACATAAAATTAAAAAGAGTAGCTCCACTAAATATATCCATCATAAACTATTTTCTTTTAAAAATTTTTCTAATAAAATCGATTAAATTAAACTTCCATTTTAGACTATCCCCTGCACTTGCTGTTTGTGAATTTTTTAAACTTGTTTTATTTACTATAACTGACTTGTCTTTTTTTATTATAACATTTTTATTATTTGTTTTCGCAATTGTTTTTTTAACTTGTGCTATTGCTATTGGTTTTTTGATTACTATTTGTGTTATTTCAGGTTCTAATATTTGTACTGTAATTTGTTCTTGTACAACAGGTTCCGGAATTGTTGTGACAGATATTGGATTGGGATTATTTAAAAACTGTGGCAAAAACACAAATCCACCTGTTTGTTGCACAGGTTCAGGTATTATAACTGGCCCTGTCCCGTTAGAGGCAGGCAATGAATCATTGTCGTCGGCTCGCACGGGATCTGGTTCTGGTTCTGGTTCTGGTTCTGGTTCTGGAATAATTATTTCCGGTTCAACTACTTCATTCAAATCAACTATTGTGCCATCACTTTTTATATTTAAATCCATTTTCCCATCACCATTTGTATCTAAATTCATTTCAGTAATTTCACCATTTGTATTTATCTTAATTTCCGACAATAAATCCGCACTTGCTGGCAAGTTTTCAAAATTTTGACTATTTGTTAATTCATCTCCCACATAATTATTTATATTTAATGTAAATTCACCTTCATCATAACCGTCTAATTTTAAAATATATTCTCTATCCCCCGACAATGTAATAATTACACTTTCGCCCAAAATTTCATATTTAGAATTGGGAATATTTTCTTCAATACTTACTACATCATTACCATCATCATCTTTACCATTTATTGTGCCTGTATGATTGCCATCACTATCATAAATTTGCATATATACTGGCGAATGCATTTCAATAGAAATGGATTTTAAATTATCAAAATCGGGAGAATTTGTCGTAATATAGTTTACATCTTCATTTTTGTTACCCACTATATTATTTATAAAATTTATTATTGGGTCGGCTTCAAATATATTTGCATGGTCAAAAATTGTTTTATTATCCAAATTATAATTATACAAATCAAAATAATAATTCTCACCAACCCCAACACTGCTTGATTTATTTAATACTGTACCATCTCCATAAATTGATTTTATTAAATACGGTGTAAAAATTTGTTTGCCTAACAACTTCCTGTCTTTATATAAAATTGCTTTATTTGTAGCTATTCCTGTGCCCGATAATTTGTATAGTTTTATATTCTCGGGCAAATTATAATTGTCCAATATTTCATGCAAGTCGTAAGCTTTATTATATAAAGTTTCATTACCTACTGCTGGCAAACTCGTTTCATCAAAATCAGGATTAATTCTACTGTCTAATTTGCCTAAAATAAAATCTTTTAATTCACTAAAGCTATCAATATTTTCACCATATTTTTCGTACAAATTAGTACTACCACTAATTGATTCGTCAAAAAACACTGGGTGCGTATTCATTTCAAAATATTTTTTACTTGGCAATAATGAATATGTCATTTCAATATTTTCCGCTAACTTACGATTATATTTTTGTGGAGCAATTATTTGGGACGGAAATCCAAAATTTAAACCATGCAATAATGCATAAATAGCATCGGGTGTGCCAATTTGGGGACTTGCAACCATGACAACTTTATCTACCAAGTCTTGTTTACCCTGTACTTCCAATTCATGTATTAATGCTTTGGAAAGTAAACCGCCATTGGAATGGGCAACAATAGTTACTTTACCCGTGTCTGAATTTTCCGCCAAAATCTCTAATTCTTTTACTATGTCCATTTTTTGATCATTTTCTAAATTGATTCCATCTTTAATAATATCGTCCACATTTTCCCGCCAGTCATATGGCACAGGTAAATAATCAATTATGGTTTTATTTTCTTTTAAACTTTTTAAGTTATCTATTATTTTTTTATAAATATCATAAGAAGTATTGTTTTCTCCAAATATATTAGTTCTTTCTATCACATCCCTCGTATAAATTCCATCTTGTGAAATCCCATCACTGTTTCCATATAGCTCCACAATATCACTGGAATAGTTTGCTTCCCATAATTGGTCTTCCCCATCGGGGTTTAGATTATCTTTTTTATACAAACGGCTACCCTCGACACCCGGGAAAAACATTATCGACGAACAGCACTCTTTTATAATTTTGGGCGGAATCTCTGGTAGTGTAATTATTGATTCAGTCAAAAATGGAATAAAATTTATATTACTGGGTAATACTGGCCCATCGGTTTTATCTTTTGACCCATTTACATATGGCCCCTGGCTTGTGCCCCAGTAATTATTTGTTGCATCAATTATAACTTTTTTGCTATCAGTATCTACATGCTGAAAAGGACTTGCATTTTTAACCTTGCCAGTAAAATTATTATTATTTATTTTTATATTTACCAATGTCGGGTCAAAAGTATTTTTTGTTTGGTCAACCATTCTAAAAATGGGGCTACCATCCATAACAAAGGTTGAATTTTTAATGACAACATTCACCGGATGTAGATTGTCAAAACCCGACGGTATGGGCATATAAAATGTCGTATTAATAACAGGATTACGATTCCATCTTATATAACTAACATTGTCCATTGTTACATCCGTCCCGGAAATTAAAGAAATTGAAACAGGAACCGTACGACACATATTAATTGTTACATTTTTATAAACGGTTTTTGATTTACCAACTATACTACACCAATCACCATTTATAAGATTTACATTTATTAAATTTGCAGTTACATCACCATTAACACTATGAAAAAATAATTGCCCATAATACGAGCCATCGCTTGTAATAGTTATAGGATTCTCTACAGTCCCAATTGCATTAAAAGTCCCATTGAAAAATTGGATATTTCGGTTTTGTCCCAAAAATATTTTTACCCCTGGGTCAACATTGATAGTTACATTTTTAGATACAAAAATACCACTCGTAAAAAAATATGGCGAACTGGCAATATCTAAAGTATAAACATTGTTATTTGCAAGTGCTAATTTTTCAATTGCACTGGAAGATGTAAATGTAGTATCAGCAAAACTAACATTTGGATAAAATAAATATATTCCAAAGGTAAAAAAGAGCAAGGACGCAAAACACATCCGTAACATATAAAAATTATAGCAAATATAAAATTAAATCACAAACAATATAAGAGCGAAAAGGTTTTAACCTTTTCGCCCTTATATTATATTTTTATTTCTGTTCTAAAACCTAGCCACTAGAAACTAGTCACTAGAACCTATCTTAACCTATCTCGCTAGCTCATTAATCTTTACAATAACCATTTTTATTTACACTATCTTTAATTTTTTTTATATCTTTTTTACCAATAAAATTCTCTAAACGATTTTTTAATTTATCACAGAAAAAACAACCTTCTTGAAAATGTTCTAAAGAAAGTTCATAAAGATGTTTTGAATCTTGTTCAGTAAATGAAATCCTACTACTTTTTTTCATCATAGAAGTATTTCATTAAACTAAAACCCCATATTTTTTTATTTCAAAAACAAATGGTGAAATTGGATTTAAAAAATCATTATAAGATACAGGGTGTGCTTCTATACGAGTATCTACCCCATATGTTAAAGCATTTAATTTAGACATTTCTTTAAAATTATTTTTACCAAAATATTTTGAAACTATAGCAATATCTATATCACTGTATAAATTAGCATTTCCTTTTGCATATGAACCAAACAAAATAACCTTATCAAAAATAATTCCTTCTTTAATAAGTCTTTTTTTGTATTTTGCAATACTATTTTTTATTGATTTTGAGATTGTTTTTCTAACCATAAAATTAATGTTTCTGTTATTTTAATATATTTTTTCGTAAAATCTAATGTGGCTTTTTTATAAAAACTTCTTTTAAAATCGTCATACCTCGCTCGAATATTAAAGTTATTTATATCTGAAAGTAAACTAATATGTTCTTTATTAAAATTAATTCCTGTAAGTTCAGCCAATTGAATTAAATTATGTGTAAAAGGAGCAGATTCTTTAGAATTCTTTTCTATTAGATATTTTAAATATTTTTCTAAAGATAAATGACAAAAGAAAAGTGCTTGTGAATAATGTTTACCTTGAAACAAATTAGAGACTACTTTGAAATCATCTTTTGAACTATTCAACCAAAAATCTAAAATTTTTTTCTTTGACATAAACACAATATACCACAAATATAGAAATATACGCAATTCTAATAAAAAAAGCCAAGTATTAGCTTGGTTTCTTTTATGTACCTGTCTTCAGCTTAGGAGAATCCTTAGCCGATAAGGGGCTTACGCCCACAGGCACTAATACATTATACATAAATAATATAAAAAAACAAGTTATCCACAAACAAATTAAGAGCGAAAAGATAAAATCTTTTCGCTCTTATATTATATTTTTATGTGATTTTTGTGCTAAAACCTAGAACCTAGTCACTAGCAACTAGCCCCTAGCTTAAGCTGAAAGCTAAAAGCTGACAGCTAAAACCTATCCCGCTAGCTCATTAATCTTCGCTACATATCTTTGGAACAACATTTAATGGTACCTGACACCATTACTCATTACTTCAATTTATTGCAAAATAAATAGACTAGTGTATAATACATGTATTGAGAGGTTACCTCTCTTGCTCGAAAGAGCCGATAGCCCCGCAAGGGGCTATTATACTATATAAAGTTTATTAATATATTCTTTTATTTTAAGATATTCTTGATCAGATAAGACATATTTTATTGCTGTGAGTCTTCTTTTATCAAAACTTCTTATTTGATAAACTAAAGCAGTATGCAAAATATTGTCGTCTGTTTTTATTATACAAGAATACTTTTTATTTTTTACTTTTGAAGTTAAAGGAATACCAATAAAGCTTTCACTACCCTCTGCATTTATTACAAGAACAGGTCTTGTATAATCATCACCCTTACCATAAACCTCACTACCAATATTCATCCCAATACTACACCACCAAATTTCTTTTTCTTGTGGATGATTATATGTTTCATTATTATGAATTTTTATCTTTTTATTATTCCAAGCGTCAAAATTTTTCTGCATTTTTATATTATACCACAAACAATAAGGGCGAAAAGATAAAATCTTTTCGCCCTTATATTATATTTTAAATTTTTTGTGCTAAGTGTTACACCTCACCCTTGGTCACTCTCCTGATTAGTAGAGGGAAAGAATCTAATCACTAGAACCTAGAACAACGCACCCCACCTCACCCTTCTTACAGAAGCTGTACACCTTTCGTATCGTACTCATTTCATTCCGTGCGATATACTCAAGGTCTTGCGCTATCGCTCACCCCTTGGCAGGTGGAGGAGTTAGCTACTAAAAGCTGTAACCTAGAACCTAGTCACTAGCAACTAGCCCCTAGCTTAAGCTGAAACCTAAAAGCTGACACCTGAAAACTACCCCGCTAATTCGCTAGCTCATTAATCTTTGCCATAGTTTTTGGACCAACACGACCGTATCCGGGTGTTGAAGCATTAACTACCAAACCATATTTTAATTGGAATTTTGCAACAGCAGCTTTGGTTAAACCACCAAAGTAACCTGTTACAAGACCTGCTGGATAGATTTCAACACCTTGAGCTTTCAAAAATGTTTGAAGTTTTGTAACCTCGGCATTCTTTGCACCCATTTGCATTTGAGCATTTATTTTACCCATTGCATATGAAGAATTGGAAACAGAACCGGAAACAATGTTTCCAACACAAGATTTACCTGAAATTACACTAAAACCTGTTGTTCGATTACCACAACCATCAATAGCAGCTTGTACTATTGTATTTGTACACAATGCACCGGTTGAAGTATTGTACATATTACCACCTGAACATCCACCTGTTGGTACATTTGAAACTGGTTCAGTTGTACCAGTTCCGGAAACAGTTATAGTGTCGCTAGTTGCTACTGACATATTGCCGGCAGCATCCTTGAACCTTGCATAAACTGTTTTTATTCCATCACCTGATGTCAATGTCCAAGATTTAGTTGTTGCATAAGTCTCCCAAGAAGCTCCAGCAAAACCAGCATCATTTGAAATAATCATTTGTGTGGCGTCTGTAGCTCCCAAAGTTAGACTTACAGAAAGTGTAGAAGTTGTAGTTGCCCCAGCACTAATACTAACTGAAGTATTACTTGGTGGAGTTGTGTCTGCAGGTGGTAAATTACTACTTCCACCACCAACACCACCAGAATTAAGAGTACATGTAGATCCAGAATTTGGAGTGATAGTAACTGTTGTTGGACCAGTAACAGTCATTGTGTTAGTAGAAGCATTACAAACAGTGGAAACATCTCCAGTATCATGGACATTTGCTAAAACATACTTATCTGATGAAACAAATGTAAAAGTGCTTGATGTAGGCACAACCACAACAACAGTACTTGACCCAACAGCTATAGAAGTAGCTTCTGAACCGCTAGAAATTGAATAAGTATCACTTCCAATAGTTACTGATGTAGCAGCATTCCATGTTATGTCAGCTGCCATAGCAGAGCCTGATCCAATAAATATAGACAAGGTAACTATTAAGAATCCAATTTTTAATTTATTTTTAATCATTTTATTTTTACCCGAGTAATAGTAGATCTTTTATCAAAATCTCACTACTGGGTTTAAGATTTATTAATACAGAACTCGACCGGCAAGAAATTTTTTAAAGAAAATCTTGAGAAAAATTCTGTATTTTGTTAATAATGTTTTACTTAAGAAACAAAATGATTATTCAATACAATGGTAGTTCCAAATGACACCTGCAGTACCCGCAGCAGCAGCACCATATGTAATGGTCATTGCTGTTGTTGAAGCTGTAACACTAACCTTTGCTTGGGTTGATGTACTATCTGTTACAGTTGCTGTACTTCCAGGAGATATTACACAGACAGGAGCTGTTACATAAGCTTTATCAAATGTTACTACAAAAGT
>MFUO01000024.1:0-7850 GCA_001786995.1 Candidatus Nomurabacteria bacterium RIFCSPLOWO2_01_FULL_33_17
ATGAATGATACAACAATGTTAATTAAAACTAAAAAGGACTTGAAGTTAAAAGCTCAAGCTTTGGCAAGTGAGCTCGGTTTTTCCCTTACCGATATTGTAAATGCCTCACTTCGGCAGTTTGTCGTGAATCAGGGTATTACAATGTCTAAAATACCTACGATTTCAAATGTTGAAAATAAAGATATTATTAAAAGGTATAAAAAACCAGACACACAAATTGCTCGCTCTATTCGTGTTATGATATAAAAATATGGAGTGGGATATATCTTTTTCAAAACAAGTTGATAAGTTTTTAAAAATTAATCATCTTTCTGACCAAGTTGTATCTATCGCTATATCTAAAGCTATCAAGAAACTTTCTGGAGAAAATATTTCTGTTGATTTAAAAAGAATGGAAGGTGATTGGTCTGGTTATTTTCGTGTAAGAATAGGTAAGAAAAGAATAATTTTCAGTGTAGATTTTGTAAAACATAAAGTTTATATTGCAGTTTTTGATTATAGAGGTAATGTTTATAAATAAAAATTATATATATGAAAAAAGTTGTAATTACAGGTAGTGGATAGCAAGGATGGTCCTTGCTATATTTGTCGAAGAAGTACCGAGGTATGAGTAATTGTGATACAATCATTTTATGATCAAAGCAATTATATTCGATTTATGGGAAACACTTGGTACTAAAAACGTTGGTATTTCTAAATCACTTCAAGATAAATTTGATATTCAAAAAACTCCAGACTTCATGCATTTATATGAAAGTGCTGTTCAGCTTAAAAAATGGGAATCGGAAGAAAATATGGCTACAAATTTCTTGAAGGAATTTAATATTGAAAAGAATCAAGAAAATATAAAATATGTTGTTGATCTATTTAAAGAAGGATTGGAAGAAGCAACAATGTTTGATGGAATGAAGAAACTACTTGGTGAATTAAAGAAAAATTATAAACTTGGTTTTATTTCAAATACGACTGTTTTTGAAGCTATGATTTTAGACAAATGGGGTATTAGAGATATGTTTGATGTCGTTTCATTTTCTTGGGAATTGGGAATGAAAAAACCAACAAAAGAAATGTTTGATATTACTTTGGAAAAATTAGGTGTTAAACCAGAAGAAAGTATTTTTATTGATGATGGAGAAAATAATGTTTTAAAAGCTAAAGAATTGGGTTTAAATGGAATTGTATTTAAATCTTTAGACCAATTAAAACAAGAATTATTAAAATCAGAAATTAAAATGAAATAATTTTATGGAAAACCTAAAAAGAATATCAATCATTGGTCCAAATGGTTCAGGAAAAACAACGCTTGCAAGAGTACTGGCTAAAAAACTTGATTTACCAATTATCCATGTTGATAGTTATATATGGGGAAAGAATTGGACTCTTAATGACAGAAATGAGACAGAAAATAAAATTAAAACAACACTTTCTCGTGAAGAAAAATGGATTGCTGATGGATATATTACTTATGCCCCAAAAGAAATGCTAGAGATGTCTGATTTAGTTATTTATCTTAATTATACAAACATAAGATCAGTTTTTTATAATATTAAAAGATGGATTAAACATAGAAAAAATAAAAGAGAAGAATTGCCAGAAGGGTGCGAAGAGCAATTAAAATTAAAAAGTTTGTATCAAGTATTTCAAGGTGGTGTAGTTCACCTAATTGAAGATGCAATTAAAACATATCCTCCAGATAATCTAATCCGTATTAAATCACCAAGTAAACTTAAAAAATATCTAAGAGAAAATTATTAATGATAATGGATAATGGATAATGGATAATGGATAATGGGATAATGGTGTCAGGTACCATTAATTTATACTGATATTACTAAGGATTTTGGTATAATGAATATATGAGAAAAATTAATATACTTGTCCATCTAAGTATTCCTTTATTTGTCTTACATTTACTAGAGGAAATAAAAACTGGTTTTTATAAAACCGATTTATCTATTCAGATACTTAGTAAATACTTAAATACTACTCCAGAAATTACCTTTTTTGTAATTCAAATTATTTTGTTTGTATTTTTGGGAATTTTGCTATTTATTATATTTAGCAAAAAACAAATACCATTTTTCTTAGTTTTATTTTTAGACATTATTTTACTTTATGAATTTTTACATATATACGAAGCAATAAGGATTGGGGGATATACTTCTGGTGTCATAACAGGAACAATTTTAGGGATAATGGGACTAATCCTTTTTTATATAACATTTAGAAAAAAATCTAATAAATAAATAAAATTATGTTAGAAATTATACACAATTTAATCAGGGTCTATTATGTAATGGAATATGGATCTCATATAAAAGATTATCAAGAAGAGCTAATTATTTTTGAAGATAATATCATTATTAAAATTAAAAATAGGGCGTTAAAACACATTGTAGAAAAAAGAAAACGAGATAACTACACAGAAGAAACAATACTTAATTTATTTTCTGATATATTTAATGTATTAGGATCAAAAAATTTTAAGATAATTGATAATAAAGATAAAGCAGATAATATATTTCTTTTACTTGAAATTATTGAAGATAAAAATAGTGGCGTTGTTTTAGTTTTAGAAATTGTAATGGAATCAGAAAATCATTACTATATAAAAACAGGATTTTATCGGTCAGCAAAGAAAATACAGAAGTTATTAAAAGAATAGAAAACGAAAAACACCCTTGCGGGTGTTTTTCTCTGGGAGGACGGAAATTCCCTCCATAGCCACATGGGCCGGCAGCACTCCGATTTTCTGCCTTTCAGTACTTACAATATATCATATAATAAATAATTTTACAAATTATTATAATTAGCAAGGCAAGACCTTGTACAAGGTCTTGCCTTGCTTCGCCCCTCTCCTTTTCAGGAGAGGGGAAAGAAATATTTTATATATTTCAGGGGTGAGGTATAGCATATTCAAAAATAACCATTCTTACTAAGAATAATTTGTGCTATATTAATAAATATGAATTCCACACAAGAAATTAAAGAATTTGGGATAAAAAGAGAAAATGAAGAAAGACGCGATGGTGGTTGTGCTATCATTTTTAATCCAGAAACACAAAAATATGCAGTGTATGATAACTTAAAGACCGGTATTTTGGGTCTTTATGGTGGAGGATTTGATGAAAATGAAGATGAAGAGACCGGAGTTTTAAGAGAGGTAGTAGAAGAAAGTGGTCTTTATGATTTTTTACATTTTGAAAAGATAGAAAAAGTAGCTGTTCATTACTACAATTCTAATAAAAATGTTAATAGGGTAGCTTTTGCAACATGTTTTTTTGCAATATTAAAAAGTGCTGATTTAAAACCAACAAAATTAGAAGAACATGAAAAATTTGAATTAGTTTGGAAAAATCCAACAGAAATTTTATCAAACTGGAATAGTAGAAATAAAAATAAAGATTTTGACCACTGGGTCTATTTTATGGGTATTGCAACCAATAGAATCAAGGAATTAGGTTATGCAAACTAAAGTCCCTCTACCTTAACAAGGAGAGGGATTAGGGAGAGGTGTAGCATGTGGATAACCAATACATTTGCATAAAATTTTCGCTAGGTGTATAGTTAGTCAGTGCTCGACAATTAAATAGGTTCGTAATTGGGGAAGAGAGGTGACCACACTACGTCGTAGACTACGGCGTGGCAAGGAATTCCTCCACAGTGCCGCTACGGTGATTCAAATTAATTTTGGAAAGTCCGAATACCAATTATGATTAATAAAATGAAACACATGTTTCATCCCGAGCAGGAATTTCAGATATTCTATCTATCTGGCGCGATTACTCCTCTCGATGGAGTTTTTTTAATGTATAAAATACCAAACAAAAATCGAAATATCGTAATAATTCTTGCAATTTTGCTAGTTTTATTTGGTATTTTTCGGGTTTTTATCCACCCCACCCTAAAGGGCACCCCTCAAGAGGGGAACCAGTCACAAAATACAGAAAATAAAGAAATTTTACAAATAAAACAAAATTCCGCAGATTCTAAAATATTTTTAGGTCCTCGGGTTGGCTCACCAGACCATAAAAATATTTCAGAATCTGCTTCATTTACAGAAAACATTCAAACAGATTCAGTTAATTTAATAGCCGGGGACAAAAATATAAATTTAAAAATTACACAAGGTCAAACTTTATATGAAATATTGCAAAATGAAGAAAACAAAAAATTAATTTCATTTGATGGAAAAGAATATACCGGAATTGGATTTTTTGTGACTAGTATTGGTAATTTACATCAAGAAAATGGTAAATATCTTATGTATTATGTTAATGGAATCGAAGCCTCTTTAGGAATATCACAATATGTTCCTAAATCTGGTGATTTAATAGAATGGAAATTAAAATAGTTATGATGAAAAAAATATTTAAAAGTACTCTTATCTTATTCTCAGTCTTATTCTCACTTTTTGTTTTTACAAATCAAACATATGCTGCAGTTCACAATTTTACAGCCACAATTTCACCAGCGACAGCTATTGTTAATGAAAATTTAACATATAGTTATACTGTTACAAATGGGTCCGATTCCACAGCCAAAATTGGTTCAGTCGAAATTCAATTACCTTCTTCCTTTGGAACACCAACTTTGAATATTTCTTCTGCATCACCAGATAGAACTTGGGAATTAGCAACATCTGGGAGTTATCTAAATGGTTTTGATGCTTCGTTGAATAAAATTGGAATTAAAGCCGACAGTGGTGCAAGTAAACTGGATAATGATGAGTTTGTTATAGTTCAAATTACTACAACTGCCCCAAGTACAGCGAATTCTTACGAATGGACTGCCAACCCATTAGCGAATCTTGGTTTAAGTGGAACAGCTTTTACTATAACAGGAACACAACCTGTGGTAGTTGTAACAGAGGAAACAGAATCCGAACCTGATCCAACCCCAGACCCAACACCTGATCCAGATCCAATACTTACTGAAACTTTTATAATTCGAAATGGGGATACAGTTTTATTTAATGGGTCTGTAAATTTGCCTGATGCTGGTAATGTTGAAATTCTTGATATAAATAATGTTACTCATACTGTAAATGCTCGCAGTGTACTGGCAGTTTTGAAAAATATTGATGACGCAAATGATAGTTTTATAATTTCTAATTTACAATACTTTGATTCTTTCTCATCTTTTTATTTAAAGTGTATAACACCAATTGATGAATCCCAGTTGTGTGATAATTGGCAATATGCAGTTGGTAGTTTTACACCATTTTCAAGTATTGATAGCACAATACTTGCTGGAGGAGAAACAGTTGGAATTTATTTTGGCACATCAAGACAAGTTGTTTTAAGTTCAAATGCTATCACTACAAGTGAATCTCTTACTGCAACATCTGAAAAATATGATTATGTAAACAATACTTGGGGTCCATTAACAGGTGTAAATATTGGTGTGACATTACCCAATCCCGATGATGTTTGGAGTCCAATTGTTGTTTCAACCCATGCTGTTGATTTTTTGGGTGTTGCCAATATTACAATTACAGATGCAAATGTATATACACTGGGTATTGTAGAGGATTTTTATTTTCCTTCTTATACAGTAACGGTAACAGAACCAATTGTACCACCAACAGGTGGCGGTGGAGGTGGGTCAATACCTACACCAGTTTTTAGTGTGCCAAATGCAGTAAGTTATCTTGAAAGTAAGCAAGAGATTGATGGGTCTTTTGGAAATTCGATGCTTTATACTGATTGGGCAACTATGGCTCTTTCTTCAAATACTATAAATAGTTCTGTTAAAGATAAAATTTTAAACTATATGAAGGCTAATAACACTATAAGCTCACTTATTACTGACAATGAACGACATGCTATGGCATTGCTTGCATTAAATCAAAATCCGTATGATTTTAATGGTGTAAATTATATAAAATCTATAATAGATAGTTTTGATGGCACACAATTTGGAGATGTTAATTTAATTAATGATGATATATTTGCTTTGATACCACTTGCAAATGCAGGATATCAAGATAGTGATAATGAAATTAATAAAACTATAGCTTTCATAATTTCAAAACAAAAGTCTAATGGATCTTGGGAGGAAAGTGTGGATATGACTTCTGCATCTGTTCAAGCTCTCAAACAATTTGAAAATGTATCTAGGGTAGGTGATGCAATAAATAAAGCAAGTATTTATTTACAAAACCAACAAGGTGTTGACGGTGGGTGGGGTAATGTTTCGTCTACCAGTTGGGTTATGCAGGCTCAAAGTTCAATTGGAGTTTCATGGAATAAAAATGGTAAAACATGTCTTGATTATTTGGCTTTACAACAAACAAATGCGAACAATAATGGCTCGGTGCTTGTATCTACTGACACTTTACAAAATAATATTTGGGCAACAAGTTACGCTATACCTGCAGGACTATCTAAAACTTGGGCCAATATTATGAACAAATTCGCAAAGCCAGTTGTACAAGAAATTTCCGGTAGTTGTAGTAATTGTAATGGTGAAGAAATAAAAAAAGTTGAAAGTGAAAAGTTGAAAGTTGAAAGTATAGAACAAATAGAAATAAAAACAGAAATAATAGAAGATCCCGTGGTAACTGATGATATTAAAGAAGAATTAATAGAAACAGTAGTTGATCCCGTGCGAGCCGAAAAAGTAGTTGAAAGTGAAAAGTTGAAAGTTGAAAATAATTTAGCAGAAAATTCAATCAACAAAGACCTTTTAACCGCATCAGCTGGTCAAAGTAGAATTAAATGGAATTGGAGAAAAATCAATGTGCCACAGTTAAACCAATTACCGTTTGTGCGCCAGCTTCGAGCAATATTTTCCGTATTTCCAAAATTGTTCCACCTGTCACTTCGTAAATAAGATCGTTCTATTTTTTATAGATATATGGTATATTGTTATAATGAACAAAGATGAGATTATTAAATATTGGCTTGATGCATCTAATGCTGATTTAGATTTATGCAATAACTTGTTTGAAAGCAAAAGATATTCATAAAGCAAATGAATTAATTATATGGTTAAAAAACAACTTTCAGAAAATATAATAAAAATTATGACATCATTTCGTGATTTTCTTGTGGAGTCAAAAATCCCTGTTGAGTCTATGATAGTTTTTGGTTCATATGCAAAAGGAAATGAAAGATCGTCGAGTGATGTTGATGTATGTGTCGTTTCGGATACTTTTGGGGAAAATAATATAGAAGATATGCAAATGCTTTTTAAAAAAGCACGACGAATAGATTCACGGATAGAGCCATATCCAATGAATCCAAAAGATTTAAAGAATATTCAAAATCCAATTGTGAATGAAATCGTGACTTGGGGTGTTTCAGTATAAGAAACTCAATGTGCCACGGTTAGACCAATTACATTTTGTGCGCCAGCTTCGAGCAATATTTTCCTTATTTCCAAAATTGTTCCACCGGTCGTAGTTATGTCGTCTATGACAATGCATAATGTGCCATTTAAAATTTTAGATTTGTGAGTATTAGCATCCAGATTTTTAATTTGGAATGTTCCTTTTGGGCTATTTAGCCTTTGTGATCTTTTATGAATGCTGGCCTGGGGAGTACGGTCTTTTATTTTTATTATTATATTATTTACTAATTTAAAATTTGAACCGGGCTGTAAATTTGCCATTATACTTTCAGCAATTATGTCTGCTTGATTAAATCCGCGTGTTTTTAGGCGTTTTTTAGAAATCGGGACGGGAATAATCAAAATATCTTTATAATGTGTTAATTCTGTGTATTCAATAACTATATCTAAAAGAACGCTTGCCAAATATGGTCCAAAAATCTTTAAATTTCCAAAATTTTTACGATATTTTGCATCAGTTAAAATCTTTTTAATTACTGGGTATCGGTATTCAT
>MFUO01000024.1:7915-13080 GCA_001786995.1 Candidatus Nomurabacteria bacterium RIFCSPLOWO2_01_FULL_33_17
CACAATAAAATACCTGTTTTTTTACAAATAAGACATCTTTCATTTAAAAAGATAATATCAAAAAGCTTTGTAATGTACTTAAATATATCCACAATATATAGTATATAATAAATTATATATGGTATACTATATTTATATATGGCCACAAATTTCATTGAATCTATTAAGAATACAGTATTATCCTTCTTTAATAAAAAAGGAGATGTTACGGTTGTAACCGGTATAGATATTGGTGGGTCTAGTATTAAATTAGTTGAAATGTCTATTCGTGGTGGAAAAACAGTATTAAATACATATGGTTCAATCGCATTGGGGCCTTATGCTGGCAAACCAGTTGGAATGGTTGTAAGTGTAACACCCGAAAATATTGGCAAAGCCCTAATTGAACTTTTTAAAGAAACTAATGCAACACAAACAAATGTTGCTGTAACAATACCTACATCTGCAAGCCTTCTTCACGATATTGCGATTCCAATTGGGATTAATGATAGTGAAATAAAAACAGTAGTAATGACCGAAGCCCATCGTGTAATTCCAGTACCAGTATCAGATGTAGAAATTGATTGGCTTAGTATTCCAGAAGAAATTTTACCCAAAGAAATTCTTGATCAAAACAAAAAACATTTTTTACTTGTCGCAGTTTCCCATGAATCTCAAAAACGAACCGAATCATACATGAAAAATGCACAAATTACGCCATCCGTTTATGAGCTTGAAGTCTTCAGTAGTATGCGCAGTATTTATACACATGAAAGGTCAGCGATAGTATTGATTGATCTTGGTGCTGCTCATATCAAAGTCAGTATTATACACGAAGGCATCATGCGACGAGCGGTATCACTTGATAACGGTTTTAATGAGCTTGATCTCGCATTAGTAAAAACAGGTATTAGTTTTGAGCAAGCTCG
This sequence comes from Candidatus Nomurabacteria bacterium RIFCSPLOWO2_01_FULL_33_17, assembly GCA_001786995.1. Taxonomy (GTDB): domain Bacteria; phylum Patescibacteriota; class Minisyncoccia; order Phycocordibacterales; family UBA9973; genus 2-01-FULL-33-17. The sequence goes on from MFUO01000024.1 coordinate 8,824, forward strand.
TAAAACCAAATATGCATCAAGTATAATTGGGCATACTAATGAAGAAAAAATATTTCGCGATACATATATATTTTTAATGAAAGATGTTAAAATGGTTATAAGTGAATATGAGCATTATGCACATACATCTATTGCACGAGCAATTATTTTAGGTGGTGGAGCAGAAATGAAAGATATTGTTTCTTATACAGAATCAATTTTAGGTATACCAACAGAGAAATCCCATCCATTTGAGAGAGCTATTGTTCCAGATGTAGTTAAAGATATTATTACTACTATCGAACCCGAATTTACAATAGCCAGTGGTGTTGCTTTAAGATTGTTAATTAATTCATAATTATGTACAACTCAACAGACAATAAATTTATTCCACATGACGACAGACAACATAATAGTCCAAGATGGGCTAATGTTGGTGTTTTACTCGCGATAATTATATTTATTGTTTCTTTAGCATTAGCTGGTGCAGCTTATTTTTTAAGAAAAAATGCAGAGAAAAGCGCATCTTTTTATGAGCAATCTTTAGCACAATCTAAAACTCGATTTGAAACTGGATTACCAATACATACATTTCAAGAATTTGATGCTAGATTAAAAGCCGCAAAAGAAATACTTTCTAAACACAAAACATTTACAGCTGTTTTTCCACTAATTGAAAGAATTACTTTAAAAAACGTTCAATTTAAATCATTTTCTTATAATGAAACAGATAGTGAGAAAAAAAATACAATAAGATTGTTTGGGTCTGCCCCAGATTATAAAACCGTTGCCGAACAAAGTGATCAGTTTTCAAAAGATGAAGAAGCTCGTCGTTATGTTAGTAATGTTATTTTCTCTAATTTATCAGTAAATACTGGTAATTCTGGTGGTATTAATTTTGAAATTTCATTTGAAGTTGATCCTGAATTATTATCATATAATCGTTATTTAATGTTTCCAAAAATAAATGATCCTGCTAATATTTTACCATCAACTATAGATGTTCCAGATCAAGGTCGAAACGGTGCTCCTGTAATAAAGAATCAATAATATGAAAATACTACTCTCAATCGTATTCATAACTTCTGCAATTCTAGTTTCATTATTTTTTACATCGAAACAATACAAAGGCGGCACTACACCTTTTTGTAAAGGCATAGATCAAAGTTGTTTTTTTGATGGCATAAAAACACTTCGAGAAAATAAAGTTTCTTATATTACAGCATTGGCTACCGCCCAAGATCTTGAATCTCGTCGTAATGAATTGACCGATAAATATAACTCTGTATCAGACGAAGATCGAACTCGTTTAGAAGCATTGTTACCAAATAATGCTGATAATATAAAGCTTATTTTAGAGCTTGAAGCTATAGCTAAAAAGCGTGGTATTTTAATTGAATCACCTAAACTTCAAAATGAAATTGTAATATCCAAGTCTATTACTGGGCAGGATCTCAGGGGGGATGTAGCATCTGATCCAAATGGGGCTTTACCATATGGAACATTCTCTTTTGATTTTACTGTTCGTACAAATTATGAAAATATGAAAACTTTAATTAGTGATATTGAAAAAAACCTAAGACTTATTGAAATAGTTTCTATTAGTATAAAAGTTCCTGAAGTTAATCCAAAAGATTTTGCAAAACTAAAACTATATCCTGATGGTACTTATGATGTTAATTTAAAAGGTGTAATTTATTATTTAAAAAATTAATATCTATGACTAGAAAAAAAATCCTTATAATTGTTTTAGTTGTACTTGGTATCATACTTCTTTTTACACTTAAAACAAAAGACAAAAAACCTAAAACCGATACAGTTCTTGATTCAGGAGCTACAGTAAATACTGTTTTAAATAACGATTTTGTTAATGATCTTTTGGGTGTCCAAAGTATAAATCTTGATACTGGTCTTTTAACATCTCCAGTTTTTAAATCATTAGTCTCATCCGGTGCAACTATTGATGAAAATCCACCAAAAGGCCGAGCTAATCCATTTTCTCCAACAGATGATTCTTTAGTCTTTATAAATCAAGATATTCCTTTTATAGAAAATTCACCACGAAATTTAAATTTGGGTAAAACTGAAAAACTTCTTTCACCTGTTAAAATTAATGTTGCTAAAGTAACTTCTCTTTCAGCATCTATATCTATAATTGGATTACCTGCAGATACAGATATATCAGTTAGTGTTGAAACAAATTCAGATGATAGTGTCCAAATTATTGATTATTTTACTCGTAAACTTATAACAGGGGAATATACAGCAATAGTTACAAATTTGAAATCTAAAACAAAATATACTATATATATGAATGAACCAGTTATGTTTAATGATATAAGAGCAGAATTCCAAACAAAATAGTATGTATGATATATCCATTTTTGTTCATTCCGGTTTAATTACCCAAACCGTTGCTAATGCAATTAAAATAGAAGCACAGAAGAATTTTGGTGGTGATATTTTTTCTGCATTACTTTCGCATGATATAAGAGAAGAACAAATTTTAGAAGTTTTATCACACGAATACAATATCCCTTATAAAATAATGGAGCCCAGTGCTGTTTCCAATGATGTAATGGCATATATTACAGAAGCAAGTGCAAAAGAATATAACTTAATACCACTAAAAATTGAAAAAGGAGTTTTGGAGATTGGTATTCTTGATCCAAATCTAAACAATGCCATGGATGCAATTCGTTTTATTAGTGAAAATAAATCTGTTGCTTATAAGATTTTTTTAATATCACCACGATTATTCAAATCCGTTTTTTCGCGTTATGGTGGTGTTGGTAATATAACAGATGATGCATTAAAGCAAGTTGTTGGTGGAAAGAAAAAAGATAAAGACAATGACAAAGATCTTTTAACTATTACAAATGATGAAACAAAGCCGGTTGATGTTACTGCTACCAAGGAAGATGCTCCAATGCGTCGAGTATTGTCAACAATTATTCGTGATGCGATAGCATTAAAATCATCTGATATTCATATTGAAAATACTGGTAAATCTGTTCGAGTTCGTTATCGCGTAGATGGAATTTTAGAAACCAAAACAACTCTTCCATCTGAAACCGCTGCATCATTAGTTGCACTTGTTAAATTAAATGCACGACTATTGTTGGACGAACATCGCAAACCACAAGATGGTGGTTTTAGTGTTGCTTATGAAAATCACAAAGTTGATCTTCGTATATCAACATTACCTGCATATTATGGTGAAAAAGTCGTTATTCGTATATTGGATACCGAACAAGGCATATTAAAATTGACTGATATTGGTATGGATGAAGCTCATCTAGTTATGATGCGTGAAGCCCTAAAGCGTCCTTATGGATTGATTTTAATTACTGGTCCAACAGGCTCTGGTAAATCAACAACTCTTTATGCTATGTTATCCGAACTTGACCGTGAGACTCGTAACATTGTATCTCTTGAAGATCCAGTTGAATATCATGTTGAAGGTATTACTCAATCCCAAGTCCAACCTACAATTGGTTATAGTTTTGCTGTTGGACTTCGCTCTATTTTAAGACAAGACCCCGATGTTATAATGGTGGGGGAGATTCGAGACAAAGAAACTGCCGAACTTGCGATTCAAGCCGCATTAACCGGGCATTTGGTTTTAGCAACACTTCACACTAATAATGCTGTTGGAGCAATTCCACGTTTAATAGATATGGGAATTGACCCGTATCTTATTGCACCAACACTTATTTTGTCTGTTGCCCAAAGATTAACTCGTACATTTGCAAATGATAAATCCAAAAATGCAACACCGGCTACTGAAAGTGTTATTGAAATGTATAATAAAAGCGTTTCGGATTTACCAAAAGAAATTATTGACGCACTAATAAAACCTGAATTTATGTATGACCCTGTGCCATCTGGTGAATTCCCACTGGGTCTAAAGGGGCGATTACCAGTACTGGAGATGTTTAAGATTGATAAAGATATGCAACATCTTATATTAGGCTCGCCAAAAGAAGATGAACTTTATAAATTAGCAAGGTCGAAAGGTATGATTACCATGCGTGAAGATGCTTTCCAAAAAGCATTTGCTGGTAAGATTCCTTTTAAAGAAGTATACTCATTATAAACTAATAAATAAATAGGATGGATTATAAAAAAAATTTAGATGAATTAATTCGTGAATTAGATCAAAAGGGTGGGTCTGATATTCATTTTAATGTTGGAGCAAGTCCTGCTATTCGTGTTGATGGCGAACTTATTTTTCTTACTGATCGCCCAATGTTAGACAAAGAAGAAGTTGAAAAA
>MFUO01000025.1 GCA_001786995.1 Candidatus Nomurabacteria bacterium RIFCSPLOWO2_01_FULL_33_17
GTAGAGCCATTGACTCGCCAGTCTTTAAAAATAGTTGGCTTTGATGGATTATAAGGGTTCGGAACACTCATCGAACCAGTAGACAAAATGTTTACATATTCACCAATAACACCACGATTTAATGCTTCTAATGCAATAAAAGGTTTAACGATAGACCCCGGAGCATATGAACCCTGAAAAACTCGATTCAAAAATATAGACCTTTTATCCTTAAAATAAGATTCCACAATTTCAGAATTTCCACCTCCGGATAAAACATCACTATTATATTCTGGGAAACTACTTGTGGCTAAAATTTCACCAGTTTGTACATCCATAATTATTCCGGCACCACCATTGTAACCCATATTACCCGCTAATGATTTCATGCTACGGTATAATGCATCTTCCATTCTAATATCTACCGTTAAATTAATTTTTTTTCCAGAAATTGGATTTTCTGCTAAATTTGTGGAAATTATATTTCCATTAACATCAACTTCAATCAAACGCGCACCATTAACACCTGACAATTCTTTATCATATAATTTTTCAATCCCATCTCGTCCAACAAAAGATTTTTGCCAATAACGCCCATTCGAGTCTTTTTGTGGATATGATACATAACCAGTTAAATGCCCCATACCCATTTTCTCAGTATATAAACGATTTGGAATATATTCTAAAACATCTTCTTTTTTTATTTCTTCATTTGGTAGTTCGTTCCAAGCAATAAATTCACCATTTCTATCAGCAATAATTCCTCGTCGTGCAAATAATGGAATAGCTGAAAGACGATTGTTTTCTGCGCGTATAGCCAAATTTTTACCCTTTATTATTTGCAAATAACCAGCTTTTATTGCAATACCAAAAATTAATAAAAGGGAAAATCCTAATAATGTAGCAACTGCACCACGATTTATAGTTTGTTCTATACTACCTTCTTTTTGACTAAGATCAAAAACCGGCATATTTTTATTATCTAAAAAAATAGTATCAATATCAAAAGTTGAATATTTTTTTCGTCTTTTAAAGAATCTCATAAATATTTAAATTTCAATTAATCTCTTAAAAATTTTTTAATAAAAAAATAAAGTAAAATAAGACCTAAGGTTATAATACTATAAATTGGAAATTTACCTGATGCAAATACAAAATCATAAATTAAAGTAAATGGTAAAATTATAAAATTATATTTAGACAATATAAAAATTGCTCCAATTAAAAATAATAATTGTAAATAAAATAAATTCAAAAAAAAGAATACAATAATGAATATTAACCCAATAATTATTTTAAACATAAGATATTAGCGGCCAGTACGAACATGTGAATGACGCACCTTGTGGGCTATAAAACGAATAAGGATAAATAGAATTAATGCTATTAACCCATAAAAAATATACATATTTGATAGAATATATGCAACAGCACCTAATATCCACGCATACAAATATTGAAGTGGTGTTAAAAGCTGACCATCTGACCCTGGAACAGATTTACGAAGATCTATTAATCTTTCTTCATATTCTTGATTTGATTTAACACTTTCTGAAATATCTTTTTTTATAATCCCAACTTTTTGTTCAATATCGTATAAAAAATCTTTACGGTACGAATCAATACCGATAGATTCTGTATTTGTCTTTGTATCAATAGTACCCACAACTTCGTATTCTTTTAATATTGCATCTTCTTTTGAAACTATTTTATCTTCTTCTCCAACCTTAAATTGTGTAAAAATACTAATTTTAGCTTCACGATTATATAATACAACAATTTCTTTTGGTTTTTTAGGATATTGAATCATAGTTTCTTCAAATTTAAAAAGAAAATCATGATTACCTTTTATTGCAATCCAAGGAAATGTCGCACCATCAAATTCACCAGGTTTTAAAATAAAAGATTTTTCACTAATTTTTTTATCATCAACATATAATCTAACTATCCCAGAAAGAACCCCATCTGATTCATTATAAATTGGAATCGATAGTTTTACAGTTAACCCACTTTCAGGTGTTGAATTCGATACAATAATTTCATCACTTGTAAAACCTGCATTTGTAAGCATGGCAGCATGACTAACTACACCTATAAAAAACAAGGCAAAAATAAAAACAAAACGAAATAAATGTGTTTTATACATATTATTCATCCAGTATACATTAAAAATGATTTATATAGAAGTTATTATTTAAAGGAAAATGAAACTTTAGCTGTAACCATTATTGTTTTATTAATAGTTGATGTGTCATATGAACCATAATCTTGAACTTCTATTGACCCAGGTGCAAGAACTTGTACAACACCACTAGATGCAGTTTGAATATTTCCAATTCTGCGACCACTTTTATCTGCAATAGCTTCGGCTCGTGCACGAGCATCATCAATTGCAGATGACAATAACCCAACTCTCTCATCAGCTAATTTTGAATAAGTATAATTAGCATTAACATTTAAAACAATACCATCATCAGCTAACATAGTTATATTTTTAGAAGTAGTATCAATCAAATTAACATTAGTGCTATTAACTTCAATACTTTGACGAAGATCATAATCTTTATTCAACTTTTCACTATCATCCCAAACCTGATTTGCACTTATTGAACTAATTGTTATATCTGCATCTGTAAAACCCTTTTTCTTAAGATAGTTAATTATTGTATTGGCATCATTATTCATTAATTTATAATCTGCACCTAAAGAATCAACTTTTGCTCCTCGAGAAAAAGAAATATACAAATTACCTTTATCTCCAACAACATCTTTAGTTGCAGATCCAGTAACACTAACAACATCACCTAATTTTTTTGATCTAAGAAAAGTAAAACTACCAATAATTGTCATTAAAACCATACCTAATGCTAAAATAACTCCAAGCCAAATAAGGCCAAAACGAAGATAATTGTGACTAGAATTTGTATTGTTTGTCTCTTCCATATATATATTAAATTAATTATACCTTTTAAGTATACACCAAAAAGAAAGTAAAGAACAGGATTAATCTTTAAACTCATTAATCACAACCTCTTTATCATCAAAATGATTTTTTACGCCAGCAATTTCTTGATATGTTTCGTGACCTTTACCCAAGATCATTACAATATCACCGGATTTAGCTAAACTTACAGATTTTTTTATAGCTTGCTCTCTATCAATAATAAAAATCAATTGTTTTATTTGCCCGTTTGCAGAATCAAGATTAATTTCAGGTAAACCTTGTTTAATTTCATTTATTATTTTTTGTGGGTCTTCATTTCTTGGGTTATCACTAGTGATTATAACAATGTCTGATAAATCATAAGCTAATCTTCCCATAACAGGCCTTTTGGAAATATCTCTATCTCCACCACAACCAAATACAGTTATAATTCGTCCATTATCGGAAACTAGATTTCGGGCTGATTCTAAAACATTAGCAATTCCATCTGGTGTATGGGCATAATCAACAATACACCGAATACCTGCTTGATTATAAACTAATTCAAATCTACCTTTTGGACCTGGTAAGTCTTTAATAATATTTTTGATATTGTTTGGTTCAAATTCCAAAAGTTTCAAAACTGCATATACTGCCAACATATTATACTCATTAAAATGTCCAATTAATTTTGAAGTAATGAGATCACTAAAATCAGCATTAAAATTAAAACCATATGTATAAATATGTGCTTTACAATCAGCAACCATACTTTTTCCATAAACATCGTCAGCATTAGTAATAGCAAAACAATTTACTGGTAAATTATCAAAAAACATTTTTTTAGCTTTAGCATAATTGTCTATTGTATGATGATAATCCAAATGATCATGTGACAAATTTGTAAAGAGAGCTCCTGTAAAAACAATCCCATTAATTCTATTTTGAACAATACTATGCGAAGAAACTTCCATTACAACATACTCGCAACCAGACTTTACCATTTCATTTAATAATTTTTGAAGTGTTATAGCGTCTGGAGTTGTATGAGTTGATTCGATTATTTCATTTCCTATAATATTTTCAACAGTGGAGATTAAACCAGTCTTACGCATAAAACCACCAAGTGCGCGATATATCATAGTTGCGACGGTTGTTTTACCATTAGTACCTGTTACACCGATTACTTTCATTTTTTTTGAAGGATGTCCATAAAAACTACTTGCAAAATATCCAATTGCAATATGTGTATCTTTAACTAATACAAAAGTAGCTTTATTTTTATCAATAGCTTCTGGAATTTCTTCACAAACAATACATACTGCCCCACTTTCAATTGCATCATTTATAAATTTATGTCCATCCGACTTTTCTCCACGAATAGCAAAAAAACATGTTCCGTGATTAATTTCACGAGAAGATAAGGATAAATTTTTAATATCAACACCGTTATCTCCAACAATGTCATAAGGCAAATTTATATCATTTAAAATTTCCTGAAGAGTCATAAATATAGTATAACACAGGCTAGGTTCTAGGTTCTAGTGAATAGGTTATAGTTGTTTTAAGTTAGCGAAACTGGAAAAGTTTTTTTGATGGTCTGGTGAGCCAACCCGAGGACCTCGAAAAAACTTGTTCCAGTGGAGCGTAAATTTATTTCTCTAGATCGAGTATTTCGTCTATTCTTATTTTAGCTACGAATTCGGGAACATGGGACACGAGAATCATTGCACCAGTGTATTGATTCAAAGCTTCAGCGATAATTGGAATATGTCGAAAATTAATATGGTTTGTTGGCTCGTCGAGTATTAGAAGCCCTGGCTTTTCTAAAACAAGTCTTGCAAAAGATACTAAGCCTTTTTGGCCTTCGGACAAGACTGCAAATTTTGTATGAATTAATTCCCCTGTTATAAGAAAACTTGCAGCAACACTACGCAAAACTTCTTCTTGGGTAATAGTGCCAGATTTTTCCATAGCTTGTATTAATATTTGATGAACCGTATTGTCATATTTAATATTTGAAAAATCTTGACGATAATAACCAATACAAATATTTTTACCAACATTTACTCCATCTTCTTGTCTATTTGCAATCTTTTCCAATAATGTTGATTTACCAATACCATTGGGGCCGGACAATAACAAGTGCTGATTTTTCTTCAATGTTATATTAGCTTTTCGAGAATGAATTTTGCCATGTGTCATTGTTGTAAAAGATGTAATTGTGGCAATAGCACCCAAAACTTCATCCTGCGCCGGTATTATAAATTTACGAATTGTTTTATCTTCGCGACGGACATCAACTTTCTCATCTTCTAAATCTTGTGCTAAATTACGCATTCTTTTGGCAACTAATCGTAATCGTCCACCTTTGTTCGCAAATTCATTGGCTTTATCTTTTTTGGCTTGAATTTCTTTTTCTAATTGAGCATTTTTTCGGCCTTCTTTTTCCACACGAGCGGTAATGTCTTTTAAAACATCATTATAGTTACCTGTATATTGTTCTACTTTTTTAGTGTGAGTATCTAAATACAAAACTCCATCAGTAAAAGAATTCAAAAATTCTGCATCGTGCGAAATTACCAGTACAGTTTTTTTATAATCTTTTAAAAATTCTGTCAGGTGTGCGATACCTGCTTTGTCTAAATTATTTGTTGGCTCATCGAGTAATAAAATATCCGGATTTTGAATCAAAGCTGAAGCTAATAATAATCGTGCTTGTTGTCCCCCGGAAAAAGTTTTTATAATTCTGTCGTGAACCTTCTCGTGACCACGCAAATTTACAATCTCGAGTATCTCATCAATTTTGGGGTCAATATCATAAACTTTACTTTTAAAACATTTCACAAAAAATTCGCGAACTGTTAAATCAAGTTCATCTTGCGGTATTACTTGGCGTGAAATTGCAATACTTGTATTTACTGGCAAATGAATATCACCATCTTCAGGTTTATGAATTTTTGTAATAAGACCAAACAAAGTACTTTTGCCAGCTCCATTTTGCCCCATGATAGTTATTTTACTTCCTTTGCGCACGCTAAAACTAACCTCGTTTAAAATAGGTTTATTGTGTCCATATAAAAATGACACTTTATCAAAGCGTATTACAACTTCATTTGTAGACATACAATAGACATTACACTAAAAAGTGTAAAATAGAAAGCAAAACCTCTCCCCACATTGACAAAACTGATTTTGTTATGGTACAGTTATAAAAAATAAAAATGATGAACAACAAAGAAATTGAATCAAAAGACTGCCCATTATGTGGGATGAAGGGGTGTATAACACTGCCAGAAAGGAGAATGGAACTAAAATCTCGTAATGATGGAGAATACGGACGAATAGGAAACTACAATATAATAACTTCTGGTGGTGAATGGGATTATTCTCATGCAGATGTTTGCACGAAACTTGAAAATGTTTTCAAAAAACAAGAGCTACTTGAATATTATGTAACTACTATACAAACAATAAAAGACACTTGGAATGCCAGTGATTATCAATTAGCTTTGCACAAGATTCATTACACAATTGAAAGTAAAAATGTACTCGATATAAATAATTGTAATTGGACAGTGGAAACCTTTATAAAAAGAACTGGTCTAAATAATGACAAGATATTGCTAACAAAAGGATTATTCCCAGAAACTGCTTTTGAAACTCTTCGTTACAGAATTTTATGTGGCGAGGTTTGGGAGCTTGGTGGGGAAAAATTTCAATTTCATCAAAATACAGAAGGTGACGGTATTTTTAAAATCTATTTTATTAAAGTGGATGATACACCTGAAATAAGTTGACAAATAAACTTAAAAAGTATAATCTATAATAAAGTATTAAAATAAAAAGTTTCGCATGCCTATGGTGTTCATGAACACACTTTGGAAAATCTAGACCCAGACCGGGGCACCGGAAGGGAATGACCCAAGCACAAAAGCACAACCGGCGGAACATCTGAGAGAGTTAATAGCTCTCTCTTTTTTTATTTAATTAATTTAGAATCTATTTTTTAAATCAATTTCTTCCTTTAAGAGGTCAAATTTAATAATAAAATTATCAAAAAAACCATTTTGTCCAACTAAACCATACTGCATTATTCTTCCAGAAACATTTGGCATAAACCCAGCTTCTATTTGATATTCCCAACCACTAACTTCAATTTTTATTTTATGAAGATAATAAAATGATGCCTTACCACCAACCCCAAAAACTTCTCTCATTAACCCTTTTTTAATATCTATACCAATAGCTTCCCCGATTTCTGCATCAAACAAACACATATCAGCTCCTGAATCAACAAGAACCTCATAACCAATTTCTTGATTATCATTCTTTAATTTAATTGGAATAACCGGGCGAAGTGTTTTGTTATTGTAACGCTTGTATTTGAATTTCATAATAAACCAACAAAAGTATTTAAATCTAATGGTACTCGTGTCAAAAAAGGAGTTTTAATTGTTTTTTTCTTTGCAGCATTAATAGCATCTTTTACTGTTTTACCAACACCCAAAACAGTCTGCTCATCATGATCAAGAGCAACCCATAATCCTTTGTATTTCTTATAAATTTTTGTCCAATCTCCTTGCATATATTTATATATTATATCTAATACTAATCTTTGTCAAAGTTTTTAACTATCTCTATTTTCCGCCATCTTTCCAATTTCTTAAGTTCATGTTCCCTACTACGGGCATCTTTATAAGTCTCAAACTTTTCCATATATTTCAAAAAAACTGGCCGGCGGATTTTTGTATAATGCGCGCCAGATTTTAAATTATTATGTTCATGTAATCTTTTTTCCAAATCATTCGTTGAACCAACATAAAGTGTTTTATCTTTGCATTCTAAAATATAAGTAAAATATGGCATGGGTTTATTGTAGCATCCAATAAATATCTATACAAAACAGCAAAATTATGTATAATGGAATAATTACCAGATCGTCTAACGGTAGGACAGAAGCCTTTGAAGCTTTTAATCTAGGTTCGATTCCTAGTCTGGTAGCAAAATAAAAACACCCGTTTCTAAAAATGGGTGTTTTTATTTTGCTAATTTGAATAGTGGAATCGAACCGCAGGCGCCAATTTTTAAAGAGTGTAACGACTATAAAAATTGAGCGTTTCGACCGTTTAGGGAGAGGCGATTCCTAGTCTGGTAGCCCGTAAAAATCACCTTATTTTATAAGGTGATTTTTTGTTACCTTTTAGCAAGTTCGAACCCATGGTTGCTAATTTCCTTTCAAAAGAGTAGATTAAAGAAAAATTGTTCAACCTTTTAAAACAAAATAGATAATGCAAGAAGTAATAAATTTTATTTTTATCGCTGGTTGGTATATCAGCGCTATTCTTTTCGGACTTCAGACTCTAAAGATTTTTCATTCAAAATCTGGTGCAGGTGTTTCAGTGCTAGCAATGGGAGGATTTTTTGTTCTTAATGTTAATTCAACATTTTGGATGTATTTCCATCAGGAATACCTTTGTATACTAGCAACAGGTGGTATTGCGATGGCTTCGTTAATAAGTTTGTTGTTGGCATTAAAATACGGCAATAACAAGCAGAAATATGAAGCAGTAATTTTTGACCTTGATGGAGTGCTTTTTGATACCCAAACTCCTGTTCATGCGACAGCTGAATGTGAAGTATTGAAAGGTTACGGTATTGAAATAAAACCAGAAGAAATTTCTCATCGTTTTGCTGGAATTTCAACGCAACAGGTTTTTAGAGAACTTGCTTCACATTTAGATTCTAAAAAACTTTTAGAAGATAAATGGAAATTAGTACGTGAGATTCTTAATAAAACTCACCCTGAACCTATTGATTCCATAATTCGACTACTTGCCCACTTATCACTTAAGGAAACTCCGATTATTATTGCCTCCGCTTCTCCAAAGTGGTATATCGAAATAATCCTTGGAAAAAATATAGGGAAAAGTTCGGGAGAAATGGGTAAACTTTTAAGACATACTCCTTTAAAGAAATACTTTCATGAAAATTTTGTTTCTGCGGAAGAAGTAAAAAATCCAAAACCCGCTCCCGATGTTTTTTTGGAAGCTGCAAAAAGATTGAAAGTAAATCCTAAAAGGTGCTTAGTTATCGGTGATGGAAAGTCTGATGTTAGAGGAGGCGTTGCCGCAGGAATGGATGTTGTATATCTTGGTAAAGTTGATGAAGAAATTGAAAAACTTCAAAATGTAATTTCATTTTCAGACAGTTCTGATTTGGTTGCATATCTCTTAAAACAGCAAAATTTATTTTAAAACAAAGCCGTACCGAAAGGACGGCTTTTATTTATTTAAAATACTATTCTGAACATCGTCCCACATTTATTACCCCAAAATGTCGCTAATTGCAAGTTCAAGAGGTAAAGATTTTACAGGACTGCGTTTTACCATAACTAATGCATCAAGAAGTTTTATAATGATGGCCGAATTTAATTTATTATCTTTATTATTTGCAAGTTCATTCAAAAAATTAGCTTCATCTTTTCCAAAAGTTTTTTCCACTTCATCAAGTTTTATCATTTTGTGGCGTAGCATATGCAGTGACCGAATTCGCATAAGAAGCATGTTCAAAAGCAATTCATGATTGATATTAGCAAAGCCATTTGTACCAATTGCACTACTTGCCGATTCTGCATTGGACAATACTATGGCTTCCAACAATTTATTAATTAATACAGAATTAGGTACACCAAAACTATTTGCAATTATGTCAGCATTGATTTCACCATCAGCACTATGAATATTTGCTTCTTCCAATCGGCCACACGCATCACGATAAGATTTATCTGCTAACTGTGCGAGCAAACTAACAGCTTCTTTCGTGATTTTTATTAATTCCTTCTTTGCAATATCAGTAATATATAGTTCTAAAATTTCTTGTGTCGGATGTTTAAATTGCAACATTTGAGTTCTAGATTTTATAGTATCGGGAACTTTATCAAATTCTGTAGTCGCTAATATAAATATCGCATGTGCTGGTGGTTCTTCTAATGTTTTCAAAAGTGCATTAAATGCTTCTTTGGTTAACATATGAACTTCATCAATAATATAAACTTTATATTTTGATTCCATAGGTGTACCACGAACATGTTCCCGAAGTTCTCTTATATCATCAATCCCGCGCTTCGAAGCCGCATCAATTTCATAAATATCCGTTGGTTTTGTATTTAATTCTTTTGCAAAAATCCGTGCCACGGTAGTCTTACCCAACCCCCTACCCCCAGTAAACAAATACGCATGCGCAGGCTTGCCACTTTTTACAGCAGATTCTACAAGATTAATAACAGTTTCCTGCCCTACAACATCCTCGAACCTCTCTGGCCTATATTTACGATACAAAACCGTATGTGCAACTTCCTTTATCATAAGAGCCATTATATCTTAAAATCCCCCAAAATAAAACCAGCACACATTTCTCATACATTTTCTTGCATAAAATTTGTGTTATGATATAATACATATGTACCCGTGAGGCGTCAGCCTTATTCGGCTAATACATAAGCTGAAGGCGAGTACAACAAAAAAACTCTCTTAATTGAGGGCTTTTTTGTTGTATCTTTAATCAATTTCAGGATCACCCTTCATTGTACGAATAAACTTACCATCTCTTGTTTTATTAGTCACCCATGCTGGAACTACACTCCAAAAATGTAAATTCCCATTACCAATTTTTCTTAAAATGACTTTTATTTTTCTATCCCCCATAATTGCAATCAGCCCCCAATATTGTACTTGTTTTGTAACATAAACTTTTTCTTTATGTTTTTTTACTTTAAATTCTTTTAAACTATTTTCATATTCTTGAAATGTTGTTGTTAAAGAAATTAATTCATATGCTTTGGTTAATAATTTAAAACGCATTATTTGTGAAATACGATCTCGTTCAGTCCTACCTTTACGGTAAATTAAATGATTAAACCCATTTGAAGAGAATGAGACTTTAAAAGGTACAGCTTTACAATCAAGATCTGGAAGAGAAATATAATACTTTTCAGCATCTTCTCTTATTTTTTCATAATTTGATATATCTATCATATGTTTTATTCTAACATTATCTTAAAAAATTCCCACTTTCATAAAAACTAAAAATCAAATTTCTGTTTTATTTTAAGAGCAACTTCTGTTGGTTTTAAATTTGTATTATCTATTTTTATATAATTTTTTTCTTGAATTTCACCATCATTTGAATTAAGTCGATGATTTAATATACTATTTCTTAAACGGCTTTCTGATAATTCTATATTCCTTTTTGATGGTTTATGATTTAATCTATGTTCTGTTTTATTTCTATTTACTCTTTCTTCTAGACTAGCTACTAGCTCAACATAGTATATTTCTGCTCCTTTATCTTTAAAAATTTTAGCTATTTTTTCTGTATAATCCCAATCTTCTTTAGAATCAAAATACCAAACATAGGTAAAAATTAGACCACTCAAATCACTTGAAGCAACTTCTTTAAAAATTTCTTCCCTAAAAAGACCAACTAATTTTTTACCAGCTCCGGTCCCATAATCAAAAAAATTAGATACTAAATCAATAGTCATATGATTATGAAATAATTTAAAATCTGTTATTTTTTCTAATTCATGCCCAACAGACATTTTTCCAACAGCTTCTGGTCCAAATAAAAGAATAAATTTCATATAATTTTATTATAACACAAAATTTTCCTTTATAAATTCCCTTAAGATTTTTTCCACCTCTGTCGCATTGTTGCATTGCATCATTTTTTCGCGAAATTCTTTGGCGCCAGTAAAGCCATTGATATATGCTTTGTAGTGTTTTTTCATAATTGCAAAACTTTTGCCTGGAACAACCTTTTCGGTTATTCGGCCGTCAGAATTTATAATTCTGATTAGGCTATCACCCAGTGTTTTTTCAAAATTATGAGTATGTTCTATAAGTATTTCAAATTTTTGTTTTAGAGTTGGTTCAAATCCTATTGCATTAAACAACCACGGCTTGCCAAAAATTCCACGCCCTATCATTACTCCATCTATACCTGTCTCTTTGTATTTTTTTATTCCGTCAGTTATATCTAAAACATCTCCATTACCAATAATAATTAAATCTGGGCGCAAGCTATGAACATAATCTATAATCTCTCGTGCCAATTCCCAATGTGCCGGTACAAGAGACATTTCTTTCCGTGTTCGAAAATGAATTATCAAAGTTGTTATTGGTTCTTTTAAAATTTCTTCCAACCAAGTTTTATATTCTATTTTATTATAACCAATTCTAGTTTTTACAGATATGGGTATTTCTTTTTTTGCATCGCGCGCGCCATCATATGCAGCCCTGATGATGGCGCGCGCATTCTCGGGATTTTTCATCATTGCAGCCCCTGCACCTTGTTTTTCTATAGATTTATCCGGGCAACCCATATTTATATCTATTCCATCAAAACCAAGTTCCGCACATAGTTTAGAAGCATTACGCATATTTTCAACATTTGACCCAAAAAGTTGGGCGACAATTGGATGCTCTTTATCACTATAAACTAAATCTCTTTTTAAAACTTCTCGGACTGGACTGCACAATCCATCAGCAGAAACAAATTCCGTCCAAAAGACATCTAACAAACTTTCTTTCGTCCCAAATTTTGAATATTTTGCAATTAATTCACGAAATACACAGTCAGTAACATCAGCCATAGGAGCCAATATAAAAAGCGGACGATCCATATCATATGCTCTTTTTACAATATCCTGCCAAAAATTATTTTGCATACTATCTTCGTTTATACACCACTTGCCCATCAAAACGCAAATCTACATATTCAAGTTCGTCCAACCTTTCTAATAACAATTTTTTAACAGCAATATCTTCCACTGCGACACCTAATGTTTTTTTTATTTCTTCTGGTTTTGTACCAGACAATATTCTAATTCTTGGTAATAACAAGAAGCTCTCTCCTGTGTCCAACAATATTTCATCATAACCCTGACCATAAATATATCCATACACAGGCATACCATAAGACACAACTTCGGCCTCTAGTGTCCTAACTCTTATTATTTCATTTGGATGAACAACAACTGTTCCTAAAATTGGATTAATACCACTGCTATAAAATGAAAAAAGTGGAGCATACGAATACCTTGGTGCAATTGACCCAGCTTTTCCGTTTTCATGCATCAAGACACAACCACCTGGGAAACCAC
Organism: Candidatus Nomurabacteria bacterium RIFCSPLOWO2_01_FULL_33_17; assembly: GCA_001786995.1. Taxonomy (GTDB): domain Bacteria; phylum Patescibacteriota; class Minisyncoccia; order Phycocordibacterales; family UBA9973; genus 2-01-FULL-33-17. The sequence goes on from MFUO01000025.1 coordinate 13,068, forward strand.
TATCCGGATCCAATGTACAATATAAATTTTTAAAAATAGGTTCACTAATTACGATATTTAATTTTTTACCCTTTTGAACAGTGATAGAAGAAAGTCGTGGAAATTCTTGAAAAATATCATTTATTAGATTTTGTTTTTTTAGAAAAACTAAAGAATCTCTTGGAATTAAAAAATATTTATACCCAGTGATTTTTTTCGAGACATATTCTTTTACATCCTTGGCTTCAACAAGCCCGGACCCGCTGACACTGATATTTTGTACCCGAAAAGCTGGTTGTCTAATAACATAAAAAAACCCAATTGCTAAAACAATAAAAAATATCCAAAATATAATTCGGTGTCTTCTACCTGCTTGATGGTTTTGCATCCGCAGATTAATTTGTTTTTGTTTTGCCAAAGAGGCGTTATTCATAGAACTATTTTTTTATTATTACTTCTTTACCACCCATATAAGGCCGTAAAACATCTGGAATTGTTATTGACCCATCAGCATTTTGATAATTTTCAATTAATGCTGCGGGTAATCGTGTTGTAGCACAAGCAGTATTATTAAGAGAGTGAACAAAATAAAGTTTACCATCAGTATCCCGATATTTTATACCCAATCGTCTAGTTTGAAAATCATGAAAATAACTAGATGAATGAGTTTCGCGATATTTGTTTTGTGAAGGCATCCATGCTTCAATATCATATTTTTTGACCTGCCCAAGACCTAAATCTGCTCCACAGTTTATAACAACATGATATGGTAATTTTAATTCTTGCATCAAATGTTCAACATGTGCTGTTATTTCTTCGTGCAATTTTACAGATTCTTCATGACTTGCTTCACATAATATGACTTGTTCTATTTTAAAAAATTCATGCACACGAATTATGCCTTTGACATCACTACCATGTTTACCAGCCTCGGCTCGAAAACAAGGCGAGAAAGAAATATACTTCTTTGGTAAATCAGATTTTTCTAAAACTTCATTCATATGATAACCCATTGTGGCTACCTCCGCAGTCCCTGCTAAATATTCATTTTCACCAACTTTATATAAATCATCTTCCGATTGTGGAATCATTCCTGTTCCAATAAAAGATTCTTTGCGCACTAAAGATGGAACTATCATAGGGATATAACCTTGTGATATAAAATAATTTAAAAAATATTGCCAAAGTGCAAAAAATAATTGTGCACCATCATTTTTCATAAAATAACCACGAAACCCAGAAACCTTGACTCCGCGTTCAAAATCAACCATATCTAAATTTTCCATAAGTTCAATATGATTACGCGGTGTAAATTCAAAATTTGGAATATCACCCCAAGAACGAATCTCAAGATTATCTTCATCACTTTCGCCATCTGGTACAGAAATATCCGGAACATTCGGAACTTCAATCATCATCTTTTTCCACTCCATCATTATATTCTTAAGCTCCTCTTCTTTCTTTTGTAAATCTTCTTTTAAAAGAGTCATCTCTTTTATGATTTGAGATTTTTCTTCGGCATTGGAACCCATGATGGAAAGTGATGCTTCATTTTGTTCAGCACGCAAAGATTCGACTTCTTTTAAAATTTCCAGTCGTTTGTCATCAAGTAGAATAAGCTCGTCTAAATCAAGAATTACTTTTTTCTTCTCGATTGCAGATTTTACAATATCTTGGTGTTCTCTTATAAATTTAATATCTAACATATAGCTATACTATAGCAAAAATAGTAAAATATATAAACATGCAAATCCGTGAATTACCATATAATGAAATTCCACAAAAATTAAAGGATATTTCGCAACCTGCGAAAAGGCTTTTTGTATGTGGAGAAATCCACAAAAATGAAAACAAAAATCTTGTTATTGTTGGATCACGCAAGCATTCTTCTTATGGCAAACAAGTTTTATGCGATATTATCGCTGGTCTTGTTGGCTACCCTATCAATATTATTTCCGGACTTGCCTTAGGTATTGATACACTAGCCCACGAACAAGCATTAAAGCATGGTATGACAACTATTTCTTTCCCGGGTTCTGGGCTTGCGAATTCATCTCTTCATCCACAAACAAATATTCGTCTTGCGGAAAAAATAGTAGAATCTGGTGGATGTTTATTTTCTGAATTTACACCAGATTTTAAAGCAACTCAATATAGTTTTCCACAAAGGAATCGTTTAATGGCAGCATATAGCGATGCTGTTTTGATAATTGAAGCGGAAGAAAAATCAGGAACATTAATTACTGCAAGATTGGCTATGGAATATAATCGTGATTTACTTGTGGTCCCTGGTTCAATATATTCAGAGACTTCGCGTGGTACAAATTATTTAATCAACCAAGGTGCAACACCGGTATTGTCGGCTAAAGATGTATTATTAGCATTAGGCTTTGATGTAAAAACAAAAAATGAAAGGAATGACATTAGTGATGAAGAACACATAATACTTTCTATATTGCGCGAACCTATGAGTCGTGATGAAATTATCCGCGAATGTGATAATCCCCCAGAAGAAGTTAATAGTCTACTAATGATTATGGAACTCCGGGGTCTAATAACTGAAGATGCCGGCTATTTCCGCAAAACTTGAAATAAAAAAAGAAAAGGAGTATTGTAAAAAAGAACCAAAAACCTAAAAAATTGAGACAAATATATTTAACAGAGGAACATCATCGCAGACCTCGCTTTGTTGGTGGTGACGATAGTCAAAGTAACATCTCTTATGTAGAGCCACATAAACACAAACCTTGGCATGTATTATTCGGTAGTTTAAATGCTTTTCAAATAGCTGATCGATTTAATACTTTAGAATTTAAACCAGAGGGTATTAAAGTGATTTGTGAATTTATAAACGGATCACCAGTTTTAAAAAAGGGAAACAAAGGATCAAGCAACAAAAATAAAATAGATTCTGCTTGGGAAAAACTTTTTGGAAAAGATAAAAGCTTTAAAGAAGCTATTGCTTATACAAACAATGTATGGCTCGACCCAAGCTATCATTTAAGAATTGTACCAGATGAATAATCTGGTTTTTTTATTTGTTAGATTTGCAAAATAAATTAGTGTATAGTATTAATTATAGTTATGAACACACTTGTTATTGTAGAGTCACCATCGAAAGCTAAAACTATTGAAAAATATTTGGCTTCAGCTTCCACCAATTCGGCGGATAAATTTACTGTGCGTGCAAGTGTGGGACATGTAAGAGATTTACCAAAATCAAATAAATTAGCAATTGATATTCCGGCCGGCTTTGTACCTCATTATGAAATCTCGCGTGGTAAAGAAAAAGTAATTCATGAATTACAAAATCTAGCGGAAAAAGCAGACAATATAATACTAGCGACCGACCCCGACCGTGAAGGTGAAGCCATAGCTTGGCATTTAGAAACTTTACTTAAAGAAAATAAAAAAGTAAAAACTAAAGATATTAAACGCGCAGCTTTTCATGAAATTACAAAAGAAGCAGTGACTGAAGCCTTAAAACACCCAAGACCAATAGATACAAATTTAAGAGAAGCTCAAGAAGCCCGTCGAGTATTAGACCGATTAGTTGGTTACGATTTATCCGGAATAATTTGGAAAAAGGTTCGATATGGTCTTTCGGCTGGACGAGTGCAATCCCCTGCATTGCGTATAATCATGGAAAAAGAAAGAGAGATTAGGAGTTTTATACCAGAAACTTATTTTGTACTGGAAGCTGATGTTAAGACAAAGTCTAATGACACAATGACGGCGACTTGTAGTATAGAGCCGGATAATATTACAGAAGCTGAGCGAATTAATAAATTTGCAAATGAAAAAAATTGGAATGTTGTAGATATTACAGAAAAAACTGAAAAACGAAGTCCGAAAGCTCCTTTTACAACTTCTACTTTGCAACAAACTGCAAGTTCCCGTCTTGGTCTTTCACCATCGAGAACCATGCAAATAGCACAAAAATTATATGAAGCTGGACACATTAGTTATATGCGAACAGATTCAACAAATTTATCTATCGAGGCCTTAAATCAGATTGTTAAAACTATAGAAAAAGATTTTGGAAAAGAAATGGTTCTAACGCGAGTTTATAAAACAAAATCTAAAAATGCTCAAGAAGCTCATGAAGCTATCCGCCCAACTCACCCGGAAATAAAATCTGCTGGTTTAAATGATCAAGAGAAAAAACTTTACGAACTTATTCGCGCAAGAACTATTTCATCTCAAATGGTTGATGCGACAATGTCTAGAAACAGAATTGATGTTTTACCTATTTCAGCTGTTGATGTTCCAGTATATAAAGTTAATGGGTCTCGAGTAATATCTCCTGGTTGGTTATTGGCTGATCCAGCAGCAAAATCAGAAGATGTAGTATTACCGAAATTAAATATATCTGATACTTTGAATTTAATAGAAGCTCGAATGATTGAAAAACAAACGCAACCACCTAGTCGTTATACTGAAGCCGGATTAATTAAAGAATTAGAAGCCCGAGGTATTGGACGACCAAGTACTTATGCATCAATCATGTCTACTTTGGAAGATCGAGGATATGTCACAAAAGAGGGCCGAACTTTGACCCCAACAGATACTGGAGATGTTGTATCTTCTTTCTTAGAAGAACATTTCAAAGAATATATTAGTGATACTTTTACAGCTGAAATGGAAGACAAATTAGATGATATTGCTAATGGTATTAGAAAATACAAAGAGACATTAGAAGAATTTTATACTCCGTTTCTTAAAGATGTGAAGATTAAAGACAAATTAGAAAAAGCCACAACAATGGAAACAGCCCCTGATGACATATTGTGTCCAGTATGTAATAAAAATATGGTTGTTAAATTAGCCCGCACTGGAAAATTTTACTCATGCGCACTATACCCCGAATGTATGGGTGCAAGAAAAATTGATGGCTCAATTATGGAAGGTCCTAAAGACATTGGCCGAGCTTGCCCTAAATGTGGAATACCGGTTGTAGAAGTAGAAATTTTAAATAAAGATGGTAGTGTAAGAAAAAGTCGAAAGAAAAAAGTTGTGGAACTTGGCAAACTTGTAATTCGTGAAGGCCGATTTGGTAATTTTATATCATGTTCTCGTTATCCTAAATGTAAATATATAGAAGAAGATGAAGAAGAAAGAAAAAAGCGTGATAGTGGTATTGCTTGCCCATTATGTAAAACAGGTAATATGACTGAACGCAAGGGACGATTTGGAATATTTTATTCATGTACAAATTACCCAACTTGCAAAAATGCAATAAAATCCAAACCAACAGGCAACATCTGCCCAATGTGTAATTCTCTTATGATGGATGGCACAAAAACCATCCCAGAAAGATGTTCTAACTCTAAATGCCAAAACCATCGTCCAGACAAATTAATAAAATCAAGCTCTTAGCGCACCTCATCCCCGACCCTTCTCCTTTTCAAGAGAAGGGAGTGTTGTTTTATAGAGAAAATGAAATAATGGTTATCAATATTAATATAAACTTATAGTATAAAACTACAACATTTCCCTCGCCATTTAATGGAGAGGGATCAAGGGTGAGGTGTGCGAATTAATTGGTATGCTATAATGTGATTATATGGCACAAATAGAGATTATATTTAATATAAAAAAATTTACAAAGAAAGATAGGGATTTAATTACCAAAGCTTATGATTTTGCCAAAAATGCCCATCATGGCCAATTACGAAAAAGTGGCGAACCATATTTTGTACACGTATTTACGACTGCTAAAAATCTAGCCGAGCTTGGCGCAAATAGTAATATGATCGCTGCTGGTTTTTTGCATGACACACTAGAAGATACAGCTGTAGAAGAACAAGAATTGCAAAAAGAATTTGGTCCCGATATCACAGGAATGGTTTTAGGAATTACAAAACTTGGTAAAGTTAAATACACAGGTATTGAACGAAATGTAGAAAATTTAAGAAAATTTTTTGTATCTATTGCAGAAGATATGCGAGTAATTGTAATAAAACTTGCGGATAGATTACACAATATTGAAACATTAGAGCATTTACAACCAGAAAAACAAAAAAGAATTGCATTAGAAACTTTGGAAGTTTTTGCTCCATTAGCAGATAGACTATCAATGGGACGATTAAAAGGCCGACTAGAAGATGCAGCATTTCCTTATGCATACCCAAAAGAATACGAGGAAGTTAAATTACTTCGCGAAACTAGAAAAGATTCTGCTCTGCCAGAACTTTTAAAAGTAGAAAAAAATATAAAGAAAATTTTTAAAGAATATTCTCTATCTCCTATTCAAATTGATTATAGGGAAAAACATTTGTATTCATTATGGAAAAAACTTCAAAAATATAAAATGGATATTGCTCATGTATACGACATTATAGCAATGCGTATCATGGTAAAAAATATTGAGGAATGTTATTTGGCACTTGGTTTAATTCATGGTTCTTACAAACCATTGCCAGGCCGTATAAAAGACTATATTGCATTACCAAAACCCAATGGATACAAATCATTACACACAACAATAATTACAGAGAACGGTTCAATTATTGAAATTCAAATTAGAACTATTGAAATGCATGATGAGGCTGAGTATGGTTTGGCTGCCCATTTTATTTACAAAGAAAATCTTTCTGCTGATAACGATCAATATTCATGGATTAAAGAACTTCGTGATACACAAAATAATGAAGGTGATATAAAAAACTTTTTTAAAAATTTAAAAACAGATTTTTTTCATGATCGAGTTTTTGCTTTTACTCCAAAGGGTGAAATTGTCAATTTGCCAGAAGATGGTTCGGTATTAGATTTTGCATTTGGTGTACATAGTGAAATAGGTATGCATGCCGAAGCTGGTGAAGTAAATGGTAAATATGCAAAACTAGACCATAAATTACGAAATGGTGATGTTGTAAAAATAATTACCAATAAAAAAATCAACCCAACATCCAAATGGCTCTCATATACTAAAAGTAGTATTGCCCGTAAACATATCGAAAGATACATAAAACAACATTCTCTCCTAAATAGACTCCTTTCTTTCAATCAAAAATAAAAAGAATAAAAAAACCGCTAGAGTGATGTTCTACTCTGCGGTTATATTGAAGGAATCCCATATATTATGGGAAAGGTTTTTTTAATTGAGGTTTGATTTTTGCATGCATTTAAACCAAACAGTTTGTATGCATTTTTTTGATAGTTCTGTTACATTTTCAGAATTGAGAATGCTGTAATAATCCATCCAAATAGGATTATTACCGGCTTTACCAGACATTTTGGTATCTGCTATTGACTCACCCCAAAAAAGAAATACATCATACTTCCCATCATTGTCTTCCCAGAAAAATCTGTCAACAGAACTAATAACTGCCCATTTTGTACTTTTTGATAAAGCAACATATGCAGCTTCCACGGCCATTTTATCACCAAGATTACTTGATAAACATAAGACCTTTTCTTCACCGTTTTTAAACGGCTTTTTTACAAGATGAAATAATTCGGTTGCTTCATCGTATTCAACTACGATAGAAATTTTTTTTGCTTCTTGTTCAGATTTTAGACTTTCTGACAAAGAATCAACAATTTTGGTTTGTTGGATTTGTGTTTGCATAGTTTTTTAAATTAGTTTTAGGTTACAGTTAAATTAGAACATTAGAATAGATTTTTATATTAAGATTAAGTATACTCTTCCTATATTTTATGTCAAACCCTTGTAGTGAAGATCTTATAAATTTCTACTACGGGGTCAACCCTGTAGTGAATTTCTACTACGGGGTCAACCCTGTAGTGAATTTCTACTACAGGGTCAAACGGAAAAGCTAGAGATATTATACAAGTCTTGATCATCTGTCTCTTCATTAGTCCCCTTAGAGGCGGGTAATGAATCATCACCGTTGGCTCGCACTGGATTATTGTCTACTAACAATACATCTTGCTCTATAACATTTTGTATTTCTTCACCAAGCTCTTCATTAATTTCATTAGAAATAGGTTTTTCAAAATCATCATTTTGCACGGGATCTGCTATATTTAACCCAACAATTAAATTAGCAGGAGGTTGTGCTGTGCGACTTCTTTCAAATCGCTCTAGCATTGTTTCTACACCACCATCAGTATTTGCATTTCTCTCTATTTGTTTTGATTTTAATAAATCCAAAATTTCGGCCAAATCCGCATCCGAGAAAAAATCAATAGTAATTTTACCACCATCGGCTTTTCTTTGAATATGAACTCGGGTTCCTAATTGCTCTTCCAATTCATCTTCCATATGCATAACATCGGCATCTGGCAATAATTCCTTTTTACGAACGCGATCAACAGCAATTCTTCGTGCAATTCTTTCGGCTTCTCGGACAGAAAGCTTTTTATACATTATTTCTTTAAACAAAGTTTCTTGCTCTTCCGGTCTGCCAACTAACATCATAATTGGCCTGGTATGACCCTCCATTATTTTACCTTGCTCGAGAGCTTCCAAAATTTCTTGAGGCATTTGCAATATTCGCAAAGAGTTAGAAACATATTCTCGACTCTTACCCATTTTTTGACCGACTTGAGCATGGGTCATAGAAAATTCATCAATCAATCGCATAAAGGCTCGCGCACGATCAACAGAATTTAAATCTTCTCTTTG
>MFUO01000026.1 GCA_001786995.1 Candidatus Nomurabacteria bacterium RIFCSPLOWO2_01_FULL_33_17
AATATGTGGATATTTTGTTTAATACTTTCTTGTCCAATATACTCGTCCCAATTGTCAGGACGCAAGCTTTGGTCTAAAAATTTGAAATCTGTCTTCATATATAAGGGTTTTTTGCTTTTTTGTAGTAATTATTTATATCAAAAACTGTACTTGACAAATAAAACTCAATTTGCTATAATACATGTATCAATAAATATAAATGTTTTGCATATCTATATATTATTGTTACAATATAAGTATAGCACAGTTTGTTATGTGCTTTTGTTTTTTAAAAAGATAGTAATCTATAAGCAATCAGCTTTATCGCCCGGTGCCTCTCGCGGAGGACAAACTGGTTTCGACTGGTTTTATCCTACAAGGTTGTACTACTTGACGGGACTTGTGCCCTTCAAGGATTGTTTATAGATTACTGTTTTTTTAGTTTAAGTTGTGCTATATTCTATTTATGAAGCAAACTTCTAAAATATTTACTGCTGTGTATAAGAAATCTGGGAAATGGTATTCTGGGTGGATTGAAGAAGTACCCGGTGTTAATACTCAAGGTAAAACTCTCATTGAAACAAAGAAAAATCTTAAAGAAGCTCTTAGTCTTATCTTAGAAACAAATCGTCTTATATCTGAAAGATCAAAAGGAAAATCTCTTCTTATTCGAGAGCAACTCTCTGTCTTTGCTTAATTTTTTATGAAGCAAAATGATCTTATAAAGCACATTCGTAAACATGGTTGTGTATTTATAAGAGAGGGTAGTTCTCACAGTGTTTGGTATAATCCGTTAACTGGTCGAACTTCAACAATTCCAAGACATTCAGAAATCAATACTTATACCGGTAAAAAAATCTGTAATGATTTAGGTGTAGTTATTATAAACAAAAAATAAAAAGCTAATCGCTCAAACTCACTACACTTTTGACTTCATCAAGTGTGGTGACTTTTTTAATTACTTTTACGATTCCGTCTTCTTTCATATTTAATATTCCTTGTTTGTCAGCCACCAATTCTATTTCATGTTCAGATGGATTATTTGGAATTATTTTTTGGATAGATTCATCATTATAAATTGCTTCAAAGATTCCAATACGGCCTTTGTATCCGGTAAAATTACAGGCTTCACAACCGTGTATGACAGCCATTTCGTAGTTATCACTTTTTTTAACTTCATATGATTCGAGATTTTTAGAATTTGCTAACGCTTGGTCAAGTATCATATTTATTTCTTCGACTTCTATTTTTTCTGCAGGCCTAAAAGTTACACATTTTTGACAAACTTTTCTTACCAATCTTTGCGCAATAGATAATGACAATGCGGAAACAAGAATTTTTGGATTAACACCAAGATCGATAAAACGGGGAATTACTCCGGCTGCATTATTTGTGTGAAGTGTGGAGAAGACGATGTGTCCTGTCAATGCTGCTTCAATCGCAATTTCTGCTGTCTCATGGTCACGAATTTCACCCACCATTATTACTTCCGGGTCTTGGCGTAATGCACTTCGCAGTCCACTAGCAAAAGTGTAACCGGATTCGTTATCAGCTTGGGTTTGGGTAATGCCTGCCAAATGATATTCGATAGGGTCTTCAATTGTAATTATCTTTACTTCTTTGGAATATATGCGTTGCAAGAATGAATAAAGTGTTGTTGTTTTACCAGACCCAGTTGGACCAGTTAACAATATCATTCCATTTGGTTTTCGAATTTCTGTGTCTATTAATTTAAATAAATTATTTGGTATTCCCAATTCCTCCATCCCTACACGGATACTTTTTGGATTAAGAAGTCTCATAACAACAGATTCACCATATGCGCCAGGGATCAAAGATACACGAACAGAAATCTCTTCACCATTTATAAAAATACTATATCGGCCATCTTGGGCAATTTGTGTATTTGTTATTTTAACTCCAGAAATTAATTTTATGCGAGAAGCTAAAAGATGGAAAAACTTTATAGGTAGTATTATGACTTCTTGCAATACTCCATCTAATCTATATCGTACAGATACAGTAACTTCTGATGGCTCAATATGAATATCGGATGCATCCAGTTTTATTGCACCAGCAAGCACTGTTTGTAAAACATGTGATGTAAAATGAATACTGTCTTTACCAGCAGTTTCTATTTTAGTTTTTACATCTAATATTGTTTTAATATCATTACTTAATTCAATAATTACATCGCCAGAGATTTCAATACTACCCACAGCGCTCGCTTCTGCATTAGATAATTCAATATATCTCTCCCATACTCTTTCTAAACTTGCTCGGGATGCAATGTGTAAAACAGGTTCTAGTCCGTGGTGTTTTATATTATCCAATATTACAGCAACTTCACTACGACTTGGGGCATGTGCCGCAATTAATAATTTTTTACCAATAATTTGAAAAGGTGCTACATCAGCTTTTCTAGCTTCTGCTTCTTCTATATAGCGTAATGCTTCATTATCAATAGCTACAGTTGCCAAGTTAATATATGGGATATGGTATTTTTCTTCAGACAGTAATTGCATCAAGGCTTCTTCTTCGCGACGACGAAAATCCTCGATAGTCTTGTCTTGTTCGTCAGTGTTTTGTTTTTGAGACATAAAGATATTATATAGGAAAATGCTATTTTGGGCGAGTGTTTATCATTGTTTGTCTATTTGTATTTTTCACCTCACCCCTGGCCCCTCTCCATAAAATGGCGAGGGGAATGTGGTTGTTTAAACATTAAGTTCTTTTTTGATTTTAAGTATAACTTTTGGTAAATCTTTATTTATCTCACTATTCCAAAATCTAATAACTTTTATACCTTTTGAATTAATATATTCTTGGCGACCTTTGTCATATTCTTTTGTATCCATATTATGAACACTTCCATCCAGTTCTATACATAATTCTTTATCTGGGCAGTAAAAATCAAGTATAAATTTATCAACTGGGTGTTGTCTTCTAAATTTGTATCCTAATCTACTATTACGTAAAAATTTCCATAAAAGTTTTTCTTCTTTAGTTTCAACTTGTCTTAAGTATCTAGATTTCTTTATAGATTCAACTTTATTCATTCTATAAATATATTACCACACTCCCTTCTCCATTTTATGGAGAAGGGTCGGGGATGAGGTGTGATATATGTCTAATGTACTCTCTACATTGACTTTATACTCAAACAATGATATAGTGTGTTTCAATCTAAAAAAGAACTCAAAATCAAATAAAAAAAGAAATATGAAAAAATGTATTAAATTGGTTTTGCTGGTTGTACTAGCGAACCTATCTTTAACAACAAAATCTCAAACCCAAAATCTGGACAAGTTTATTGTCCCAGCAAATGGGAATTTGACAATATACAGTTGGAGTAGCTGGTTGTTGTATAACAATACAACCGGTTTAACTGTTATTTGTAACAAAGAGTTATATAAAATGACTCTTTATCCGGAAATAAACAAGCGTGGAGTTATTATCAACAATGATGCTGATTTTACAAACTTAGTTAGTTCCGGACGATTAACAATGCAGTATTTTTCTACTCTATCGTACCCCTATTACAATACTGGGTATGATAAAAAAAACAATTCTATTGTATCAATTACATGGAAAAAAATAGAGGTAGGATTTTATTACATTTGTCTTGATGGCGAACCACTAGCGAAAGCGAACTGTGGTAACATTATACAAAAAATTGTTGTGTATGTGCCTCTAGTTAAAGAAACACCAAAACCCGCACCAAAACCTGAAACCATGAAAATGTGCTTAGGTTTGATGCCTATGGGGGAAGAAAGGCTTAGTGAAGGGGGAGATCTGGTAATCGGTAAGTTTTCTGTGAGTGGTAATTATTACTACCACTACAGTACTAAAGCCTGGTATCAAAAGGGTGATGATGGTGTATTTTTTCAAATTTGTGTAGAAAAAAAGCCTGAACCTGTTGTATACTATCAACCTAAACAAATCCGTGAAAGAATAGTTTATGTTGATAGGTATATTGAAAGACCTCAACCTAGACAACAGTATGTTGCTCAACAAAGGCATTGGAATGTTGGTTTTACTTATAACCCAAATCAATATGGGTATAGACAACAATATTACCAACAACAACCTCAACACATACAACAATACTACCGGCAAGAAGATAGGCGTTTGAGTAATAATTATTATTATAATAATTACAGAGACGAACAACCTAGACCTGTTTTTACTGGCACATCATCCAACGGTGGAAGTCAGAACTACTATACCGGTAACTCTTCCAATGGTGGAAGTAATGGCTACAGTAACGGAGGAAATTCTTCTAACGGAGGAAATTATAACAATACTGGTAGCGGTGGAGGATCATCTAACGGCGGCGGTTATACTAACAACACTGGCGGAAGTGGGTCTAATGCTGGGGGTGGTTACATTCCTGGCGTACATCAAAGAATTGGCCGAAAATAAAAAAAGGGTTTAAGAAACCCAAAATGTGAGCCCCGGTGAAAACCAGGGCTTTTTTATATGGGCTTGACAAGTATGTATCAAAGATGATATAATAGCCCCATGAAACATTTAATAAAACTTTTATCTTTTTCGGCTATAGCCATCGCTATGTTCGCCTTTTCTGGCGTTGCAAATGCAGGCTTTAACGAAAATCTAGCAGGTACTGACTGTTCAATAGCCGGTATCGCTATTGCTGGCCAACCACTACAAAGAGGATGTGCTAATTACCAAGACCAAATTTATGGAACTTATAATCAAGTAATTGATGTTAACCTTTATTATAGAAATACAAGTTCATCTGACGCACAAAATACTCGTGGGTCTATTGTAGTAACTGGTGGGTCTAATGGTTATACTTTTACAAATAGTATTAATTCCAGTGTTGGATCTGCTGGACCTAAAACAGTTTATTTAACACTACCATCTGATGCAGAAATAGAATTCAATGGTGCAAAAGTTTACCAACGTCGTATGGCATCTCCTGAAAATCAAACTTTAATGCGTTCAATTACAAATGTAAGTGAATTAAATAGTTTTGCATTAGGGAATAATGGGACAGTTGAATCATATTTAAAATGTCAAAGTTTTGGTGATTCATTTTGTTACCAAGGTTATGTTGTAGCTACTTTTACAATTGTAAGAGATGCTCCAGTAATTCAAATATGTAATGATCCATCTGCTCAAAATTACGGTGGGCAATTACCTTGTATTCCAAAGCCAAT
>MFUO01000027.1 GCA_001786995.1 Candidatus Nomurabacteria bacterium RIFCSPLOWO2_01_FULL_33_17
ATTCAAAAGAATTTGGAAAAATTTTAGAAAAAGAAACTAATTTACCAATTCATTATGAAAACGAAGCCTTTACATCCAATCATGCTCGAAATGCAATTAACAATACTCCAACCTCTGGCCGTATAGACGCATCCGCCGCCGCTCTAATATTGCAACGATTTTTAGATAAAAAGAATAAGAAATAAAATAATATGGTAAATATAGACACATTTAAACAAACAGAAATTAGAATCGGCAAGATAATTAGTGCCGAGAAGGTGGAAGGCTTGGACAAAATTTTAAAGTTACAGGTAGATTTTGGGCTAAAACCAATTTCTTCTGAAATTGGTTCGCCCGAACATCTTGATGGGCAAGATGTTTTAAGGGAGCATGATATTCGACAAATTCTTTCCGGTATTGGACTTACATTTACTGATCCGGATGTTTTAATTGGCAAACTTTGCCCATTTGTTACAAATTTGGAAACACGAACAATCAAAGATTTAGAATCTCAAGGTATGATTTTAGCACTGGGAGACCCTACAAATGTAGTTTTACTTCATCCAGGATCTGATGTTGCACCTGGTTCTCTTGTCGGTTAACTTATATCAAGCTATACTTGTATATATTATGGCACGATCGAAACTTTTTAGATTTTTCCCAATACCTGAATATATTGTCATGCCTTCTTTTGGTTTGGAGATTTCTGAACGAACAGTAAAATATGTTGAAATGAAGGATACTCCCGAAGGTTTGATTGTAAATCATTATGGTATAGAACATATTCCAGATGGGGCAATCCAAAAAGGTATTGTTGTGGATTCAACTAAATTGCTTCCAATTCTTACAACTATTCGAAAAAATAAAAAAGTCGAAGCTGTTTGCGTTTCTATACCCGAAGAACAAGTTTATACATTTCAACAAGAAATAGAATTAATCCCTGGTGTTGAAATTCGAGATTCAATTTTGTTAAACATCGAAGGATATATCCCAGTTCCAGCTGACACCGTTGAATTTGACTATGATGTTATTTCAACAAATGGTAATCGTGTGAAGATTCAAGTTGCTGCTGTTGAGAGAAATGTCGTGGAAAGTTATATCGAGGTTTGTAATAATGCTGGTATGCAAGTCGTTGCTTGTGAATACGAATGTCAGGCGCTTGCTCGGGCATTAACCAAGCCAGGCGGTACTAGTGTAGTCTATATTATAGACATTGGGCATGCTTCGACCACTGCATCAGTTGTACAAAATGGTATTGTTGTATCGTCTAGTACCATTATGCGTGGTGGTGAAGAAATAACATTAGCTATTAGTAAAGCTTTAAATATTCCAAATGAAGAAGCTGAAATTATAAAACATAAAATTGGAATGAATGGTAAAGACAAATATGTGCAATTGCCAGAAATTCTAAGTCAAGCATATCTTCCGTTATTTACAGAAATTATAGATCAGTATAATGCATGGCTTACTTATGTTAAAACTCGCGAAACAACTTATCACCCAATTGATTCGATTCAAATTGTTGGAACTGAAGCATTGACCCCAGGTTTTATGGATTTGTTACAGGCCAGTTTTCACAAAACCGTAGTTCTTGCAAATGTTTGGACTCGCGTTGAAACAGTCAGTACACGAGTTCCATTGATTAATTTTAAAGATTCTCTCATTTATGGGACTGCGATTGGTTTAGCACTTGGTGCATTTGAAGTATAAAAATAATATGATTAATTTACTACCTTATAATAGAAGAATGTTGTTAAAATCCCGGTATAAAAGACGGTTATTTATCGTTGCAATTTCTGGGATAACAATAACGTTATTTCCATTTGTTATTGTTATCATAATAATGATACTGGTTCAGTATTCTAATATTTCTATTTTAAATGTTGAATATCAAAAAGCTAAAGAATTTAAATCTACAGAAAATTCCACACTTTTATCTGAAAAATTAAAAGGTATCAATGATCTTATTTATTCTTTTTCGAATAATCTTGAAAATAAAAAAATAGTCAGTGATACAGTTTTAAAAATAATGGAAATAAAACCAATTGGTATAACAATAAATAGTTTTGATTTTTCTACAAATACAACTGGAGATGTTTTAATTTTAAATGGGGTATCCGTAAATAGAAACGAAATTATAAAATACGAAAAACTCTTAAAAGAAAAACCAAATGGTCTTTGTAGCGTTGTTAATATACCAGTAACAACATATTCAAAAGCATTTGATGTGCCTTTTACTATTTCATGTACTCTTTCATATGAATAAAATCAAATTTAACATCAAATTAATCACAGCGCTTGCATTGCTAATAGCGACTATTTTGGCAATATTTTTTGGTATTAAATTTTTGCGTAATTCCGCGTCTAAATCTTTTTTATTGGAACAATCCATAAAAAATACAACAAATGAAGTTATAAATTCTTCGGAAATCGAGCAATTGATTTTTATTAATAATGTTTATTTTGAAGAATTAAAAAGTCATACAATTAATACACAAAATGATGTACCACCATTGGTAGAAAGTATCGAAACATATGCAAACATGCTGGGTCTTACTATAAAAATAGATTCTATTTCGTTTCCAGAAATTAAAGTTAAAAAAGGAACAAAAGCACCTTTAAAAGTTGAAATCGTACCTGTTGATGCACCTTTGGCACTAAAACCACTTTATATTGATATAAATGTCCGTGGGGATTTCGATAAATTAATCAATTTTATAAAAGTTATGGAAAATAGTAATTATTTAACTCAAATACCAACTTATTCTTTGAAAAAGGTTGTGATAGATAATTCAGTTATAGGTAGAAATGCAAATATCATTCCAGTATCTGCCGACACTATAATATCTCTCCAAGATAAAGTTACATGGGTTTTAAATGCAAGAATTGTTATTTATACCCATATCAATTAATATAAATTATATGAAAATTCCATCTTTTTTAAATAAATTAAAAAATAAAAAAACCAATAATACAAATGGTAAAAATGTTGTTTTTAAAAAAATAGTCGATATTGACCCATTAAAACGCTGGAAACAAATATTGTTTATTGTTTTGATGATTCTTATTTCAACAATCATTATTACAATATTTTTTCGTTATGCATTAGTTCATAATTTATTGGTTAAAAAAAGCATTAAAGAAAAAGTTAAAGAGTTACAAATAAATCAGTTAAAACAAGATGAATTAAGAAATATTATTTCTGAATTCAGACACAGGCAACAAATTCGTGAACAAATTATTAATCCAGATCCTATAATAGTTCCAGTACCAATAAAAGAAACAATTATTAATTAATAATATAAATATGATAGATTTAAAACAATTACAATCAGAAGTAATGCGAAATAAATTAGAAAAAGGTTTCAACACAACCGATGTTGCTTTGGAATTTTGTCGAGCTCATGAAGAACTTTCTGAAGCTTTTTCAAAATTCAATAAAAACCAAGATGGTGTAGCCGAAGAATTTGCGGATGTTGCAATATTTCTTTTGGGTATGTCTGAAATTTTGGGTTATGATTTAGAAACCGAATTATTAAAAAAAATTGAAACAAACAAAAACCGTAAATATCAAAAATCAAAATCACCAGACGGTAAAGACATTTTTATAAGAGTTAAATCGGATATAGATCCGTAAATATATGACAGATATACATAAAAGACCAAGCTGGGACGAATATTTTTTAGCTTTAGCTGATATGGTAGGGAGTCGTGGAACATGTGATCGAGGTCGCAGTGGTTGTGTTATTACAAAAGATAAAAGAATTTTAACAACAGGTTATGTTGGTGCACCAATAGGATTACCACATTGTGATGAAGTTGGACACGAAATGCATAAAGTTATGCAAGAAGATGGTACAGAGTCCAATCATTGTGTTCGTACTGCTCATGCTGAACAAAATGCAATAAATAATTCTGCACGAGATGGCGTTGCAATAAAAGGCTCTACTTTATATTGTAAAATGACACCATGTTTTAGATGTGCTCAAAGTATAGTCAATTCTGGGATTATTAGAGTTGTAGCTATGAAAGATTATCATGCAGGCAAAAAATCAAAAGAAATATTAAAACAAGCTGGTGTTGAATTTACTATTATTGATGAATCTGTTGAATCTTACAAGAATCAGTAAATTAATTATTTTAAAACTATATCGTGTTCTCCACGCTTAATATCAAATCGATCTGATTCTTGATCTAAGTGAAGTATTAAACCATTTTTACTGAATAATTCAGATAATTTTTCTGCCATTTTTATTGCTTGGTATCGCAATGTTGGATGAACAAAACGAGTTGCACGAAGTTCTGCTAAATATACAAGTGCTGGTAAATTACCGGTTAATCTATTTGAAATATTATAACCCATACCCATATAGTATTGAGCAACTTCTTTTGGTAAATTTAAATTTTTGATTTTAATTTCTTGCTCTTTTAAAAATCCTCTGGCTTTTTCTTGTAGTTCAATTGGCAATTCATTAAGATACCAATTTTGAAAACCTATTTCAGTCGTCAGTAATGGCATTCGTTGAATAACAGCCCTATGTCTTTGAATATCTCGGAATGATCCAAAATCTAACAAAAATTCAAATTGTAAATTACCAGCTTCTGATAGATGTTTTGGTAATTCAGTTTTTGCTGGTCTTGATGATAGGACTTCATATGGTAACAAATCTGTATTAATAGAATTATTTATTAATTCAAATTCTGGACAATCAATTTTATGATAATAATAATCTTCTTTCATCCAAAATTCATTATAGTTTTCGGTTGCATCATAATGTTTATGTCCAAATGAATTTGGATGTGATGCAATTAATGCTTTTTCAATTGCATCAGCAACATTTTTTAGTTCAACAAGTGGATGATGACGAAGAATCGCTATTTTATCAGCGGCTTGGCGTAAATTTGTATGCCAGGCTAAATTAGTGGTAGCCCCAGCTGGTAAAAATCCACGCAAAGTATCAAATGCACGAGCATTAATTGCTTTTTCATATATTGATTCAGATTCACCTTCTCCAATAGGAAATTGGACTTTTAAATATTCTTTAGTTGGATCCATTGAACTTATATAAAATTCTCTCCAAGCTTCCAAAATTTCTTCGCCTTGTTTTGTATTAGCTGGATTTTTAAATGGTTGGGTTTTAAAATCAACATATCTAGTTGATGCTTCTTGTCCGGAATACAATGCCCAGTCTTGAATAGCTTTAGCAG
Source organism: Candidatus Nomurabacteria bacterium RIFCSPLOWO2_01_FULL_33_17 (assembly GCA_001786995.1). Classification (GTDB taxonomy): domain Bacteria; phylum Patescibacteriota; class Minisyncoccia; order Phycocordibacterales; family UBA9973; genus 2-01-FULL-33-17. The sequence continues at coordinate 5,188 of MFUO01000027.1, forward strand.
CGAGCATTGAAACACCCTCAATAAATATTGAAACAGTTCCACAATCACCAATTGATTTGTGACCATATCCAACGTAAAAGTTTTTCATAAAATTATCTGAGCCTTTTTCAGATAAAATTTTTAGATGACTTCGAAGTCCTCCAGTAGAGCGTGAATGGAGAGCATGGAGCATTGCTCCTGATTCAGGGCCAATAACTGATCCGGTATCAAGCACTATAACTTCACCTCCACCATCAATATTGCAGGAATTATGCTTTAATTCGTCTATATTATTCATAGGTTTAGTATATATCAAAAATATGATAAAATACAATAATGCAAGACAAACAAATAGAAAA
>MFUO01000028.1 GCA_001786995.1 Candidatus Nomurabacteria bacterium RIFCSPLOWO2_01_FULL_33_17
TTTGGCAAGCAATATTGATAGGGGGTTTATTTTTAGTTTTATTTTTCTGGCTTCAAAAGTCAGGGATTTTGAATATTGGTTTGGGTGGTAATGTGACGCCGACCACAAGCTTTATCATAGGACTGATTGCATCAGTATCGAGTTGCCTTGCAATTGTGGGTGGATTAGTATTGTCATTGTCGGCAAAAATATCCGAGGACAATGTCAGCGATACAAAGACTTTTATTTTATTTCATATTGGCAGGTTAGTAAGCTTTGCAATGCTTGGTGGATTGCTGGGGTTGCTTGGCAATGCTATTGGGATTAATTTTACATTTACCGCAATACTCGGAATCATTGCATCAATTATAATGCTTGCACTCGGATTTAATTTAGTTGGTATATTTGCACGCAACAAAGTCACATTACATGCAGGGATTTTCCAAAATATAAATTCATTTTTCCGTAAAATTGAACACAAAACTTTGACTCCGCTTTTGATTGGTTTTGGTACATTCTTTTTGCCGTGCGGATTCACACAATCAATGCAATTTGTCGCTTTATCATCCGGTTCGTTTATGACGGGTATGCTCGTAATGCTTGCATTTGCACTGGGTACACTACCCGTACTTGCATTCTTGTCATTTGGCTCGGCTTCATTTGCACATAGCAAACACGCACCACTATTTTTCAAATCCGCTGGTGTGGTCGTGATTGGACTTGGGTTGTTTGCATTATTGGGCGCGTTAGCAGGTCTGGGTATCATTAAACCCCTTTTCAATATTTAATATGCTCCCGTTAGAGATTAAATGGTTAAATTTAGGTATAGGATAAAAAGTAATAAAAATGGTAAACTAAAATGTAGGTATATAAATTAACTAGCGGATTCGCCTAATATAGATTATGAAACAAAACAAAGAAAAATTATTAATTAATATAATAGTGATCACTAATTTACTTAAATTAGGCGATTCCTATCTCTAACGGGATGCAAAAATCATCTTACTTTATTATTTGTGTCGCAATAATTATCGGACTCGGTATTGTTTTTATTAGTAATTCAAAATCAAAAGATAATACAGGTAAAATAACAACAAAAAGAATTGTAGAAAGTAATAAACCAGTTGAAAATAGTGAAATCAAAGATGGTGTGCAATATATTACAATTAATGCAAAAGGCGGATATTCACCAAAAAATTCAATTTCTAAAGCTGGAATTCCAACAAAATTAATTGTAAAAACAAATGGCACATATGATTGTTCAGCGGCACTAGTAATTCGTTCAATAGGTTTTCAAAAAATTCTTTCACAAACTGGAGAAGAAATTATAGATTTGGGTATACCCAAAAAGGGTGAAAGTTTTCAGGGTTTGTGTAGTATGGGTATGTATAACTTTTTAATTGAATTTATATAAAGATTGTCTAAATATTAAATTTGTGTTAGTATCAAACACATGATTACATTAAACGCACAAAAGCGAAGTAAAACCGATGATGTGAAAGATATCCGTAAAAACGGATCAATTCCATCTGTAGTTTATGGCGCTGGCGTAGAGAATACACCAATCTCTGTCCCAGCTATCGACTTCAAAAAAATTTATAAACAAGCTGGGGAAACAACAGCAATTCATCTTGATATTAGTGGTAAAGTTGTTCCAGTATTAATACATGAGATTCAATTAGACCCAATTCGTGGGTTTGCATTACATGTAGACTTTTTAGCAGTTGATATGAAAAAAACTATCAATGCACATGTTCCACTTGAATTTATTGGTGTATCAGAAGCTATTAAAAGTGGTCTTGGAGTTTTAGTTAAAGTTTTACATGAATTAGAAGTAACAGCATTACCTGCCGATATGCCACATAGTTTGCAAGCTGATATTTCAAAACTTGTGACTTTAGAAGATAATATTTTTGCGAGTGACATTGTATTACCAAAAGGTGTAATATTGGCAGGTGTTAGTGATGAAGTTGTCGCTGCAATAACAGAGGTTCATGAAGAAAAAGAAGCTGAACCGGCTTTGGATTTATCTGCTATTGAAGTTGAAAAAAAGGGTAAAAAAGAAGAAGAGACAGGCGACTCAACATCTTAATTGTCAACACAAAATTAAAGAAAAATCGTGCTATACTATATGTATGGTACGATTTTTTAAATTGCATAGTTTTTTTATTATTTTTTTACTAATATTTGGGTTTTTAGTACCTGGAATATTTTATATTGTTGATGCACAATCAAATATTATAGAAACAGAGCAAAGTAAAAGAACTGCATTAGAGCAAGAATTAATTGCACTTGAAAAAGAATTAGCAGAAATAACAAATCAATTACAAAACCAAAAAGGTCAATCCGCATCACTTAAAAGAGATATTGATATATTAAATACAAAAATAAATCAATCTAAATTAGATATTCGTGCTAAAAATGTTTTAATTGAAAAATTGGGTGGCGAAATTGATACAAAAAATCAAAAAATTTACTCATTAGCTGAAAAAATAGAAAGAGAAAGAGAATCTCTTGCACAACTTCTTCGTAAATCATATGAGCTTCAAGATGAAACATCATTTGTTCATGTTCTTATGTCTGATCAAACACTTTCTGATTTTTATCAAGATTTAGATGATTTTAATAGTATTAAAGATGCAATACAAGATTCATTAGGAATTGTTAGATCTAATAAAATTGAAGTTGAAGTTCAAAAGACAGAACTTGTTAAAAAACAAGATGAACAAGAAAATGCGAAAGCTAAACTTGAATCAGCAAAACGCGCTGTTGAAGCTAATGAGCGTGAAAGGCAATCAATGCTTAAATTATCCAAAGGTAAAGAATCAGAATATGAAAAAGTAAAAGCTGAAAAAGAAAGAAAAAAAGCCGAAATATTGACAGCATTATTTGGGCTTCGTGATTCTACTGTTCAAATTAATTTTGAACAAGCTTTAGCATATTCTACATCGGCATCTAAAGTCACAGGAGTTAGACCAGCATTTATTATGGCAATACTTACACAAGAAACTAATTTAGGTTCAAATGTTGGTTCATGTTATTTAACAGATACAACAACTGGAGCAGGAGTTAGTAAAAATGGTAAAGTATATAGTAATGTTATGAAGCCATCTCGTGATATAAAACCATTTTTAGATATTACTAGTAGATTGGGACGAGATTATACTAAAACATTAGTCTCGTGTCCATTAGGTGGTAGTGGTTATGGTGGAGCTATGGGACCATCTCAATTTATTCCGTCAACTTGGATTGGACTTGAATCAAAAATTGCATCTGCTTTAGGTGTTACAACACCAAATCCATGGAACCCAAAAGATGCATTTTATGCTTCCTCTCTTTTCTTAAAAGATTTAGGTGCTAGTTCTCAAACTTATACAGCTGAAAAAAATGCAGCCTGTCGATATTATTCCGGGCGATCATGTGATTCAAAATCTCCCGCAAATACATTCTATGGAAATTCTGTTATGGCACTCGCGACCAAAATCCAAGCCAATATTGATTTAGTGCAGGGGAATTAGCTTTAGTTCTAATCTGAATTGCAAATATATATAAATTGTGCTAAAGTTTTCTTATGAAGAAAGATATTCACCCAAAAGATTACCGAAAAGTTGTATTTATTGACTCTGGTACAGGAGCCCAGTTTTTGACTTTTTCGACTGTTAAAACAACAGAGACAGTTAAATACGAAGGAGACAAGAAAGAATATCCAGCTTATTTTGTTGAAATTTCATCAGCAACTCATCCTTTTTATACTGGTCAAGAAAGAGTATTAGATACTGCAGGACGCGTAGATAAATTCAAAAAAAGAGCATCTTTGGCAGATAAAAAGAAAAAATAAATATCCACCCCGGCTTTCAGCCACCCCTCAAGAGGGGAATTTTGGCTTCAATTAATCTAAAGATTTATTATTAAGGGTTAAAATGTTATAATACATTTATGTTAGACATCGAAAAATTAAAAGAGAATTATAAAACAGAGTTTCTTGCACGCGAGTACGAGAAGCTTTTGCGTGAAAGAAATGATGTTGAAAAAATGATCAATGATAATCCAGAAATGTCCGACATGGGCGTCGAAGAATTACTTGTAATTGATACTCAAATTAAAAATATAGAAGGACAAGTTGCCGAAATTGAAAAGAAAGAATTAGTTGAAGAAGAATTTCCAAATGAAATTGTTGTTGAACTGCGTGCAGGAGCCGGGGGGGATGAAGCATCTTTATTTGCTGGAGAATTATCACAAATGTATCAAAGATATGCTGGCAAGAAAAAATGGGTTGTTCATATGTTAGATGATGACACATTCCAAATTCGAGGGACAGATGTTTATAAATTATTACGATTTGAAACTGGAGTCCATCGCGTGCAACGAATTCCGTTAACCGAAAAAAATGGACGAATTCATACTTCAACAGCAAGTGTTGCAATATTACCAATTCGTAAGAAAACTAAAATAGTTATTAATCCAGTGGATATTGAAATGGAATTATCTCGTTCAGGTGGGGCAGGAGGCCAAAATGTTAATAAAGTTGAAACTGCTGTAAGACTGATTCATAAACCAACAGGTTTAGCTGTACGTTGTACAATGGAGCGATCTCAGTTAGCAAACCGTGATAGGGCTATGGAAATGTTACAAGCTAAAATCCAAATGATGGAAGACGAAAAAGAAGCTGCAAAGTATGCTGGTGATAGAGCTAGCCAAATTGGGACAGCTGACAGAAGTGAAAAAATTAGAACTTATAATTTTCCACAAGACCGAATTACAGATCATCGAATCAAAATGTCTTGGCATAATTTACCAAAAATTATGATGGGTGAAATTGATGATATGATTGATGCTTTTCAAAATGGCATCATTGGTGACGCTTCTGAGGAAGAATAACAGAGCAATAGAGTCCTTTTTAGACAAAAAGGACTTTATTGCTCTGTTATTGTAGTTTGCATCTAACTATTTTTTGTGCTATAATTGAAACAATTCAAACTATAAACAAAAAAACTTAAATGTATGAAAAATTTAACCGAAAACCTTGGCTTTACAAGCCTATTTTTATTGTTTTTTACCAATTTGTCTTTTGGGCAAGATCATCATAATCATGATAGCTTAAAAATTACATATAGAATTTGTGATGCTGTTGAAGAAAAATCAGAAATTACCTTTTATTTGCCTCAACAAGTTTCTTATATAGGGCAGTATTGGGATACATCTCATGAAGTTTTTAGGCTTCGCACCAGACAAAATCTTATTGTGGAAAAAGAAAAAGAAATTGGATTAGGATATCTTTCTGTTGATTTTGGAATAAAAAAATCTCCTATATATTTATCTTTACAAGGTCGATTTGGTGAGACTACTGAAATTTGGGTTGGTGCTAATTCTTTTCTTACAAATAATAAATTTGTGAATAAAGCTTTTTATCAAGCTCAAATTGGAGCTTATAAAAACATTTATGAACAAGGAACTCTTTTTACGGGTTATTTTCAAACCCAGTTAATCTTCCATCGATTCTTTTTTGAAGGATTTTATAATTATTATCCTGAAACAAAACATGAAAAATCAAGAAAAGATTTTGAGATAGAATTAGGTTTTAAATTAACACACATACTCGCTCTTATTGGTGGGTTTGAAATTATTGAAAATAAAAAAACTCTTCAAGTTGGTATTCGTATAGAAATGTATGAGCATAAACATAAAAGTACGAAGCCATGAAAATATCTATTTTATAGTACAATATACGCCAGCAAACCAAGAGGTTTAGCTGGCATTTTATTTACCCCGTAGTATATAAAAATTTTACTACTGGGGTTTGCTAAAAAGCATTATTTTTGCTATAGTTTAAGCGCCCAATGGGCAATTATTTGTTTGGTTTACTATATAGATTTATACTTGCGTGTATAGTTCAGTGGTAGAACGCTGTCCTGATAAGACAGAGGTCCTTGGTCCGATTCCAAGTACACGCACATGGATCAAAAAACATTTTCAAATCTTAGTTTAGGGCTCAAGTTTTCTGGTTTAATAATATTTCCAGTATTGTTTTCTTTTTTTATTGGAAGATATTTTCTAAATCGTTTTAATATGCAAGAATATTTTCTTTATATTTTTATAGCATTTGGTGTATTTATATCTTTTTATAGTTTAATAAAGGAAATTAAACAATATCTTAAAAAATTAGAAAAAGAAGAAAAAAATAATTTAAATAAATAATATGTCAAGAGAAATACTAATAACAGAAACAATTTTAAATACAGAAGTTGAAAATACAGAAGTTCAACATGAATCAACACTGTATGCTGAACCAATAGGTCATATAGGTAGTTTTACTATTACTAATGCATTATTAACCAGTTGGATAGTGGTTTTCATTATTGCAATTCTTGTTTTGATTTTAAGATTTAAAAAATTCACATTTAGACCAACAAAAATTCAAAATTTTCTTGAACTTATTATTGATGGAGCTTTGAATTTATGTGACCAAGTTACTGGTAATCGTAAAATATCTTTAAAAATTTTTCCTATTGTATTTTCTTTATTTATTTTTGTGCTTATTAATAATTGGATGGGTATATTGCCAGGTGTAGGAGCATTTGGACAAATCGTAAATGAAGCAGGTCACAATGTGTTTGTTCCATATTTGCGCGGAGCAACAGCAGATGTTAATACAACAATTGCCATAGCTTTAGTGTCTGTCATCATATCTAATATATTTGGTATTATTGCTCTTGGAACATGGAAAAGTATTAATAAATATATAAAACTAACCGATTTAGCTAAAATTCGTAATTTTCGTAATGATCCAACTATTCTTATTGTTGCACCAGTTATGTTTTTTGTAGGATTACTAGAAGCAATTGGTGAAATTGCTAAAGTGGCCTCGCTTACTTTTCGTCTTTATGGTAATGTATTTGCAGGAGAGGTGTTATTGGCATCAATGAGCGCTATATTACCGTTTATTTTACCAATACCATTTGTCTTTATGGAATTTTTTGTAGGAATATTACAAGCATTCATTTTTGCAATGCTAACGCTTGTATATTTTTCAATTCAAACAACCGACCATGATGAGCATCAAAAGACTGCTCATCATAATGATGAAAAACATCTTGCGCCCACTGTGGCCGGATCGGTTTAATTATTAGTTAATCTGTCATTTGGCAGAAAATAAAAAATTATGGAAACAGTTATGCTCGCAAAAGGTCTCGCTATTGGACTCGGTGCCATTGGTCCTGGTATTGGAGTTGGTCTTATTGGTGCTAAAGCTATGGAAGCAATTGGTAGAAATCCAGAAGCAGCAAGTAAGGTTTTAGTTCCCATGCTTATTGCATCAGCTTTTGCTGAAGCTATTGCTATTTATGCTCTTGTTATTGCTTTCTCAATCAAATAATATAAATTATGGATGCATTGACAGGAACATTTCATATTGATATAAAGCTTATAATTGCTCAATTAATTAATTTTATAATTGTTCTTGTTTTAGCTTACTATGTTTTAGGTAAACCATTGATGAAGATGATGCACAAGCGTGAAAGTTATATAAAAGAAGGAGTAGATAATGCCAAAAATGCAAGTGAATTAATTAAAAAAACAGCAGATGAATATAGTGTAACTATTTCAAATGCAAAAAATGAAGCAAATGAAATTTTTCAAGAAGCAAAAAAGCAAGCTGAAGTTAAGAAACAAGAAATGTTAGAAGAGGCAAAAATTCAAGTGAGTGGGATTATTGCTAATGGAAATAAAGAGCTTGAAAAACAAAAACAGATTATTTTAGAAGAGGCTAAAGTTGAATTAATAAATTTAACTATAAATGCAACTAATAAAATTTTGGCTGAACAAGGATTAAATTCTGTTAATCAAGATACAATTAATAAAATAAAATCAGCATAGTTTTATGGCATCTATTTCAATTACCAATATTTCTAAAGCAATATATTTAGCATCTTACAATAAAACAGGGCAGGATTTAGATCTTGTAATATCGAATGTTGTAAAATTTTTATCTAAAAAAGGAATATTGTCAAAATCTGAATCAATATTATATGCTTTATCAAATCTTATTGATCATGAAAATAAAACAATAAGAGCAAAACTATATTCGGTGAATAAATTGGAAAAACCAATCATTGATAAAGTAGAGCAAGAATTAAAAGATAGATATAAAATTGAAAAAGTTTATATAACAGAAATAGAAGATAAAAATATTTTAGGTGGAATAAAAATAGAAATAGATGATGAAATAATCGACCTCTCTTTACTTAAAAAAGTCACCCAGTTAAAAAAACACTTACTTAATTAATAGACAATAGATATGAATAACCACATTGTAGAAAATTTAAAAAAACAAATAGAAGACTTTAAGTCAAACATTTTAACTGAAAAAGTTGGCCATGTTATTGAAGTTTTTGATGGAATTGCAAAAGTCAG
>MFUO01000029.1 GCA_001786995.1 Candidatus Nomurabacteria bacterium RIFCSPLOWO2_01_FULL_33_17
AAAGTATACCCTTTCCCTTTTGAAGTTATTGGACATACTAGCATCATGCCAGAGCGCATATTGTATTCTGTAGCAGATACTACAATTGCTGGCCGGTTGCCTCTTTGCTCATGACCCTTGGTTGGATCAAAAGAAATCAATATAATGTCACCCTGTTTTGGAAAATATTTTTTTACCATATTTCTTTTCCTACTGGTTGTCCCCAATCGACTTCTTTGTGATATGTTTCAGGTTTACAATTTTTCATAACTTTTTTTAAATCAAGTAATTTAGATTTTTTCTCTAAAACTTTTTCTAAGACTATCACACCATTTTTTTCAAATATCGAAATCCTGCCTCCAGCTTTAAAACCTGAATTTTCAACTATATTTTTGGGTATTCTTACACCCAAGCTATTCCCCCATTTTTGTATTGTTGTAGTCATATTTAAAGTATATACAATGTATATCTTTTGTCAAGATTCCCCTAGCTCTCACAAGTATTTTTCTATTAGCTCACCCCATGCTTTTTATTTAATTTGGTAATTTCTTGGGATTCGAGTTCGTCTTTTGTAGTTTTGGCTTTTTCGCCGAGAGATTTTAGGTCGGTGTCGGAGAGTGTGTTTAATTCTGCTACTTTTTTATCCAAATATTCTCTTGTATTTTTTTCTGGATCTTCTAAGACTTCTTCTAGTAGTGCATTTAAAATATATCCCATACGAGGACCAGCTTTTATAGACAAATCATTCATCAAAATATTGCCATCAACAACCAGTTGCGATACAGATATTGGGTCGCGCAAACATTGTTCGATCATTGCATGGTATTTACGAAGCCTGTATGGTGCTTCCTTTTTCGCCATGCCTACCCTATCGCATTCACGAATTTGCATTAATTCCCAAATATGTTCTGGCCCCACATTTTGAATAACTCTTCGTACAGCCGAAAGAGTGATTTGTTCCGTGTCAGAGAAAAACATATGCCTGCGAACCATATTGGTCACAAATTCAATCGTATCTTTCGGAAATTTTAATCTTTCCATTATTTTTTTGGCCATCCTCGCACCCACGACTTCGTGACCGTAGAAAGTAGGCTTTTTATCAGGTTGTAGGTTTTTTGCATCAGGCGCAGTAGATTTAAAAATAATTTCTGCGTCTGGTGAGCCAACCCGAGGACCAGAAATTTTTTTAGAATCTACGGAGCCTTTAATTTCTTTCTCCTCACCCTTAACAAGGGGGAGGTTAGGTGGGGGTACCCTTTTTGTCGCAGGCTTACCAATGTCATGAAACAAAGCAGAAAGGCGAATTTCGGTAGAAAAACCTTTGTTTGCAGCATGTTCTAGTGCACCCAGTAAATGCTCAAACACATCATATTTATGAGCCCCGCCTTGATGACAACCAATCCCATCTTCTAATTCTGGAATAAAATATTTAAGCAAACCCAGTTTTTGCAACATACCAATTCCTTGAGCAGGATTATTACTTTCGATAATCTTTACAAATTCATCACGAATTCTTTCTTCTGAAATATTTTTTAACAAATATGCATCCTCGGCAATCGCTGTCATTGTTGTACTTTCAATTACAAAACCAAGTTGCGTTGAAAATCTAATAGCTCGCATCATTCGCAAAGCATCTTCATTAAACCTTTCTTTTGCATCCCCGACTGCTTTAATAGTTTTATTTTTCAAATCATCTTGCCCATCATACAAATCAATTAATTTATCAGAAGATATAGAATAAGCTATAGCATTTACAGTAAAATCACGCCTTTTTAAATCATCTTCTATATTCTCACTAAATTTAACCTCGTCAGGATGCCTATTGTCTGTATATTTCCCTTCTATTCGATAAGGAGTAATCTCGACCGAGCTAGGTTCTAGTTTATAGGTTCTAGTTTCTAGGTTATGCGCAAAAGATACTTTTTCGGCTTTCTGCTTCTCCTCACCCTTAACAAGGGGGAGGTTGGGTGGGGGTACTTCATTAATAACCAAAACCGTTCCAAATTTATTTTCATAAACAGTTTTAGGGAAAGACTCTATAATTTCTTCTGGTTTTGCATTAGTAGTGAGATCCCAATCTTTGACTTCCCTGCCTAATATTAAATCTCTTACACAACCCCCAACAAGAAAAACCTCAAAGTTTTTATTTTCAAGCGTTTCCACCACATGTTTCACAAATTCCGATATTAAGTTTTTGTTTATTAGATGTTTCATAAGATTTTGGTCACTCATAAATTTGTTAACTCAAATTTTGCTCGACCCCACCTCGTGGTTTTTGCCTTTCGTTATCACTCAAACAAAAACATCACTGCGGTTCACAAAAACTAAAAATTAAAAGCGGTTTCAATTTTTTTAACGTTTTTGTGCGCCCGGTAAGAATCGAACTTACATCCACGGTTCCGAAGACCGGTACTCTATCCATTGAGCTACGGGCGCATTTGTATACAGTATCACTAAATAACCCAAAAAGAAAGAAATCTCGTGAGCTTTATTTTAGTGTTTATCTAATCGAACCAGCGTGGTATACTATATATGTATGAGACAAGACAAACAATTTGTATTTGAATTAAGAAAACAAGGTAAATCATATAGAGAAATTCAAGAAAAAACCAGCATTTCTAGAGGTACTTTGTGTGCTTGGTTTAAAGATATTGAATGGTCAAAACACATTAGATATGAAAATAATGGCAAGAATATAACTTTAAGTAAAGAGCGCCTTAAGAAACTTAACAATGGAAGAAAAATAAAATTAGATTCATATTATCAAAAAATAGAAAAGGAAGCCGAAAAAGAATTTAGGGTCTTTAAAGATGAAGCTTTGTTCATGGCTGGTTTAATGTTGTATGCAGGAGAAGGGGACAAAAGGAGTCGTAATGTGAGTAAAATTAGCAATTCCGAGTTTTATATTCATAAAATTTTTATCATATTTTCAGAAAAATACCTTTGTATTAAAAGAGATAATATAAAAATGAGTTTAATTATATACCCAGATCATAATATACAGGAATGTATAGCTATTTGGGGAAAAGAAATGAATATCACCAAAGAGAATTTTTATAAAACCCAAGTGATACAAGGGAAAGAAACAAAGAATAAGTTGCAATATGGAGTAGGAATGAGTATAATATCTAGCAAAGTTGCAGTAAAAAAGAAAATTTTAGTTTGGTTAGAATTATCAAAAACAGTATTTTAAAATTGCGGGTATAGTTTAGTGGTAGAATTCCTCGTTGCCAACGAGAGGATGGGAGTTCGATTCTCCCTACCCGCACCAGAATAGTACTTTAAACAAAAATCTCTCATGTGAGAGATTTTTGTTTTCTTGACTTCATATATTTTTTATGTTAAAGTTATAAAAATTCAAAAAATGTACAATAAAATAAATATATTGATCATTTCTTTTTTAGAAAGGATTATATTTGAAATAAAAAAACATCCCTTATCAGCTATGATATGGATGGTATCTTTAACCTCAAAAGGTTTTTTAGGTTATAAAAACGAGTATGGCTTTATACTGGCCGCTATTGCATCTTTATTGATTTCATGGAAGTTTTGGCGAGATCAAATGAAAAGATTGGCAATTTTAGAATTTATAGCAATAGGAATTCTAATTTACGCCTTTATTAAATGGAGAGAAAACCCTGGTGAAATAGAGATTTCTGAAGAAGAAAATATCTTTTTTATGATATTAGGAGTATTAATATCTCTTTTATATATTATAGATGTTATAGTCTCAAAAAAGACATCGACATCCATATTAGAAAGAATCTCAGTACTTTGCTCAATTATAGGTGGAGTAATGATTTTCAATAAAATTATCATAGGTTGGGCAATTTATGGTATGGGCTGTTTCGTAACAGCCAAAATCCAAGAAATCAAGAAAGATTTGGTTTTCAAGCTCTTTCAAATACTAACTGGACTATTGTGTCTTACTGTATTAATAAAACAAATATTGAGATAACCGCCAAAGGCGGTTTTTTTATGTGCCACGTGCCTGCCTGTCCGGTAGGTAGTAAAAATCTTAAGATGTTTCACGTGGCACATTTCTATATAATTATGTCTTTTATGTGTTTTACAGTCCCAATTCTATCTTTTTCGTTAATTTTTACTGTAATTACATCAAATTGCCACTTTATTTCATTAAATGATGTTTCACGTGGCACCTTTATATTAAGAAGATACACCTGAATAACCCTTGAAATTCGTTTAAGTTTCGATGGGTGGACATTTTGCAAAGGATCATATGTGCCACGTGAAACAGATTTAACCTCCACAAAGTGAATAACATTATCCTTTTTAGCTATTAAGTCCATTTCACCATATTTTTTTGTATAATTCTCCTCTAATATCAAATAACCATGTTTCATGAGAAACCTTTTAGCTATTTCTTCTCCTAGTTTACCAATTTTTTGTCTATCTGATGTAAAAACTTTCGGCATATATCTCACTATTATATACCAATGTGCCACGTGAAACAAGAAAAAAGGTTCTTTTTTGCATTGTTTTCACCAAAAGTGTTTCACGTGAAACACTTTTGGCTTGTTTAAATAGACTTGATAAATATAAAATCTATTATCTGATGATGTCCTTGAGGAAACTCTTATTTTATAAGGGTTTTTAGATTCTAACGGACATTGATGTCCAATAGAAATGATAAGTGTCCGTTAGAAATTATTCTAAAGGACACTGCTTGTCCCCACAATCCCCAGAGTTATACCCAGTTTTGTTATAAAATAAGGGTTTTTTAGATTCTAAAGGACACGCTATTAGACATTATTTTTATAAAGGACACAAGTGTAATTCTAAAGGACATTTCTATTGGACATGTCCATTAGAATGTCCTTGAGAATGTCCGTTAGAAATAAAAAGGGTGCAGGGAATCTTTCCTTACAGGAACTGTACACCTTTTCGGTGTATTCAAAATTATAAATTTCTCATACACATCGAAAAGCTTTTCGATTACCTGACGCAAGATAAGAAATTATCTTGCTCACCCACGCAAAAAAGCTATTTACATAGCTTTTTTTGTCGGGGTGCAGGGAATCGAACCCTGATCTCACGGTCCCAAACCGCGTATACTACCACTGTACTACACCCCGATATATTACTTCAT
>MFUO01000030.1 GCA_001786995.1 Candidatus Nomurabacteria bacterium RIFCSPLOWO2_01_FULL_33_17
TTTCTTGATTATATAATCAAGGCGTTAGTAGACAGTCCCAGTGATGTAGAAATTATTCGAACCGTTGATGAAATGGGGGTTCTTTTGACTCTTAGTGTCAATCCGGCAGATATGGGTAAAGTTATCGGTCGCCAAGGTAATACTGCCAAAGCTATTCGAACATTGCTTCGTGTTATTGGTATGAAAAGTAATTCTCGTGTAAATTTGAAAATTAATGAACCAGCTGGTTCTACACATGTGCATGCATCAGCACACGCACCAAGTGATACCGCTGTAATGGCAGATATACCACCTGCACCCGCATCAATGTCCGCTGACCCATCAAGCACAATGGACGAAGCATTAGCTGATTTTAAAAGTATATAAATTAGGTTCTAGTTGCTAGTGACTAGTTTCTAGAAGAAGTCTCACTTTATTGTGGGATTTTTTCTTGCATTTTTTGACTAGAACCTATAACCTAGTAACTAGAACCTAACTTTATGAATTTCCATATCATAACCTTATTTCCGGAAATGTTTGACTCGTATTTGGGCGAGAGTATTTTAGCGCGGGCGATTATGGAGAAGAAGATTAAGGTAAATTTTGTAAATCCGCGTAAGTTTGTTAGTGGTAAATATAAAAAAGTCTGGCCCGACGGTAACATATCACAACAAATAGATGAACGACCATATGGTGGGGGACCTGGTATGGTTATGATGGCAGAACCTATACTAAAATCTGTCGATTTTATAGTTAAAAAGTTGCAAGTTGAAAGTCTAAAGCTAAAAGCTAAAAGCAAACAGCTAAAACCTATCCTTAAGATCATAAATTTCTCACCAAGTGGTAAAAAGTTTGATACAAGTTATGCAAAAACAAGTGTAAAAAAATATACTGATATTATTTTAATTTGCGGGCGATATGAAGGTATCGATGCAAGGGTAAATAAAGTTTTGTCTAAATTTTATGGAAAAGTTGATGAAATTTCAATTGGTGATTTTGTTTTAACCGGTGGGGAATTGCCGGCAATGATATTAGTTGATTGCATTTCTCGACAGGTTGTAGGGGTATTGGGTAATTTTGATTCTCGAGAAGAAGAGCGTATCAGTAGTAGTGAAGTATATACAAGGCCAGAAGTTATAAAGTATAAAGTTAAAAGTTATAAAGTTCCAAAGGTGTTACTCTCCGGAGATCATAAGAAGATAGAAGAGTGGAAGAAGGGGAAATTCTAGTTATCCACAGTTGACTGTGAACGCTCGTTCACCTATAATTAGTTTAGTTAGTTTTAATATTATGAGTATAGATAAATAAAAGTTATAATAAAAATATGTCATTAGCTACTATTCCACAAGCATCAAGATGGGCAACAGATTATCTAAATAAAGAAATATTACCTAATAATATTTCTTATCTTGTTCAATATGGCAAGGTAAAAAAACATGGAGAGAATGGCTCAACTATGATTGATTTAGATGATTTAAAGAAATATTATGAATCTTATAATAATACACGTGAAGTAAGTTGGAAAAAAAATTTAGGTAATGATTTAAATTGGACACTTTCTTTTGATAATTTACGAGAGGTAGACACAACAAAACATGTTCATAGACTTCACCCGTACAAAGGGAAATATATTCCTCAATTGGTTGAGTATTTTATAGATAATCATACTGATTCTTTTAAGAAAGAGACCTATTTTAAGTCTGGGGATATTATTCTTGACCCATTCTTAGGTTCTGGAACGACAATTATTCAATCTTTAGAAATGGGTATTCACTCTATTGGTATAGATGTTTCAGAATTTAACTGTATGATTGCAAGTTGTAAGGCCACTTATTATGATGATGAATATTTAAAAAAAGCGATTAAAAAATTAATTGACTCACTTGATTCTTTTGAATATGATAATAAAATTCAAAATTTTGAAAAAGAACTTTTAGCTGAACTTGCTAAACTTAACTTGGTGAATTTTCCAGGTTCTGACTTCAAGTATAAAATTAATCAAGGAAGTTTTAATGAAAAGAGTTTTGCTATTGAAAAAGAAAAAGAATTTTTACCTATTTATCAAAAACTCCTCAAAAAGTATTCAATTAAGACAAAACAAGATAATTCTGAATCTTTTCTTGATGTTTGGTTTATGAATAATATTCGTCGTGAGATTGATCATGTATTCCAGACAATAAAACAAGAAAAGGATCTTAAGACGCGAAAAATGCTTGCGCTTATTTTGAGTAGAACAATTAGGTCATGTCGTGCAACTACGCATAGTGACCTAGCAACCCTTAAGGAGCCTCAAATTACCACTTATTATTGCTATAAGCACAAAAAAATCTGCAAGCCTCTTTTCTCAATAAAAAGCATGCTCAATCGCTATGCCGTTGATACCTTAAGCAGAATCAGGGAATTTAATAAACTACGTAAGTCTGTCCATTATTCTGTCTTAACTGGTGATTCAAGAGTTATAAATATTTTTGAAAAAATAGAAAAGCAAAATTTAGAATTTACTAAAATTTTAAAAAAACAGAAAATAGCAGGTATTTTTTGCTCACCTCCTTATGTTGGACAAATTGATTATCATGAACAACACGCCTATGCTTATGATCTTCTTGGTTTTAAGCGTAAAGACGATTTAGAAATTGGTCCATTATATAAAGGACAAGGATTAGAGGCTAGAAAGTCATATGTTCAAGGGATATCTGATGTATTAAATAATTGTAAAAAATATTTTAAAGATGATTATAATGTATTCCTTGTTGCAAATGATAAGTTTAATCTTTATCCAGATATTGCAGAAAAATCAGGAATGAAAATAGTAAATCAGTTTAAAAGACCAGTACTGAATCGTACGGAACGAGATCGAAATCCTTATTCAGAAATAATTTTTCATTTTAAATCAATATAATTTATGGCTTTAACAAAAGATCAAAAAAATAGAATAAGTGAAGTAGTTAAAAAAATTATGGTTAGTAGAATCGAAAGTTTTCCTAGTGATGAACTCAAGGGGAATAGAAATGCACCATTTCATGACGCTGTACTAGAGTGTTTTAAAAATCAATTTAGAAACTTAAACATAGAAACTTCAAGATTAATTGCTTTAACAAGTTGGATGCATGGATTAAATACATCACTTGGTTCAGGATTTGAAAGTATTGCACATATTTTATCTGGTGGTTATAAACGTCAATTTACAAGTGAATTTACTTTGAAAATAAAAGAGAGTCAATCTTTTATTATTGATAAAATACTTCGTGACCTAAAAGAGGGGATAGTAGAACCAAATTTAAAAAAAGAAAATAAATTACTCCTAACTTTTAATTCTAAAGAAAAAGAAATTAATTCCTTGGGATTTTCTGCTGATGTTTTTATTGAAAAGAAATCTGAAATTATTGCGATAGAAGTTAAATCAGTTAGACCAAATTCAGGTGAAGGTAGAGGAGAAAAACAAAAAATTCTTTTTGGAAAAGCAGCGTTACAAATGTTATACCCAAATCATAAAATTAAGTTTTTTGTAGGTTTTCCTTTTGATCCAACTTCACCAAAATCTACTGGATATGATAAAAAAAGATTTTTTAATTATTTAATTGAATTTAAAAAATTCTTTGCAGAGGATGAAATTCTTATAGCTTCTGAATTCTGGGATTTTTTAAGTGGGAGTAAAAATACAATGGAAGAAATACTTGGAGTAATTTCTGAAACAGTATCACAAATTCGAGGCTAGCCCTCCCCTTTAGCAAGGGAGGGTAATCGCAAAATTCTCCCCTTGTTAAGGGGGAGATGTCTAGCAAGACAGAGAGGGTGTTTATTTCTTGCAAAAAATAGTCTTTTGTGCTAGGCTATTTTTAGTGCAGATTGAGTTACGATTAGGGTGGCACCCCATTAAATGTAACGCCTTTGGGCAAAAAAATCTATTCTCATGCGAGATTGGTACAAATAAAAAATAATAATTATAACGGGGAATTAATTTCCGCGTCTTTTGGCTTTTTAATAGAAAAATTTAAATAATTAAAGATGAGTACTACACACAATACACGCGTTAAGAAAACTTTTTCACGGTTCAAGACCCCTTTTACCCCATTCCCATCATTGATTGAAAATCAATTGGTATCTTTTGAATGGTTAGTTGAAAAAGGATTGAAAGAAGTTTTCAAAGAATTTTCACCAATTAAAGATTATTCTGGGAAAAAGTTTGAACTTGATTTTGTTTCATTTTCTTTGTCCGAACCAAAAACTACTGAAGAAGAAGCAAAATTCAATCAAGTTACTTATGAAGGGCAATTAAAAGCCCGAGTAAAGTTAACTAATAAATCTATTGATAGTTCTAAAGAACAAGAAATATTTATGGCTGATATTCCACTAATGACTGCTCATGGAACATTTATTATAAATGGTGTTGAACGAGTCATTGTGCCACAACTTGCCCGTTCTTTTGGTGTATTTTTTACAGATCAAGATTTGAAAGGCAAAAGATATTTTGGAGCAAAAATAATTCCGGCTCGTGGAGTTTGGATTGAAATTGATTCTGAAGTTGATGGTGGGTTGTATGTTCGTATTGATAAAAAAAGAAAATTTAATGTTGTAACATTACTTCGTGCATTAGGATTGGGCACTGATGAAGCTATTTTGGAAGCAACTGGTAAAAATGCAAAATTAAAAGAAGTATTGAAAGTTTTAATTACCAAAGATACTTCAAAAAATCAAGCAAATGCATATTTGGAAATATATAAAAAACTTCGCGATGGAGATTTAGCAGACGAAAAAAATGCGCGAGAATATATTGAAGCTATAATGTCTCCTGAGAGATATGATCTTTCTCCTGTTGGAAGATTTAGATTTAATAAAAGATTTAATAAATCACAAGATTCAAAAGATCTTGAAGTTCGGACATTGTCATCTGATGATGTAATGTCTATTTTATCTCATATAATTGAGTTAAATTTGACACCTAATGCAAAAAGTGATGATATTGATCACTTGGGTCAAAGACGAGTTCGTTATGTTGGGGAAATGCTTCAACAAAAAATTCGTGTTGGTTTTACACAAATGAAAAGAAATATTCAAGATAGAATGTCAACAATTGATATTGATACAACATTACCAGTTCAAATTCTTAACCAAAGACCACTAGAAGCTCGTATAAAAGAATTTTTTACAACTAACCAATTGTCTCAATTTATGAACCAAGAAAATGTCCTAGCAGAATTAGAGCATTTGCGAACACTTTCTGCGCTTGGTCCTGGTGGTCTTACACGCGAGAGAGCAGGTCTTGAAGTTCGTGATGTACATACATCGCACTATGGACGTGTATGTCCTATCCACACCCCAGAAGGTCCAAACATTGGTTTGATTCTTCATCTTGCAACATATGCGAAAATTAATGAATTTGGAATTATTGAAACTCCTTATGTAAAAGTTGTTAAAGGTAAAATTACTGGTGAGATTATTTATCTTAATGCTCTTGAAGAAGAAAGGGTTGTTATTGCTCATGCTGGTCTTAAATATGATGATAAAGGAATGATTGTGGATGATTTTGTAGAATCTCGTATTTGTACATCACCGGGGCTTGCTCGCAGAGAAGATGTTGATTTCGTAGATGTTGCGCCCAATCAAGCTTTTTCTCTTGCTACATCTATGATTCCATTTTTGGAACATAATGATGGAAACCGAGCATTGATGGGATCAAACATGCAAAAACAAGCAGTACCTTGCATAATTCCAATGGCACCATTGGTGGCAACTGGTATTGAAGCCTTGGCAGGACGTGATTCTGGACGATTGGTATTGTCCAATACCGCGGGGACTGTGACATATGTTGATGCTAAAAAAGTTATGATTAAAGACAAAGAAGGTAAAAATCATACATATAGTTTAATTAATTTTTCTCGAACAAATAATTTTAATGTTGCTCATCAAAGACCAATAGTTAATATTGGAGATACTATAAAAGTAGGAGATATTTTAGCGGATACAAGTTCAACAGTAAATGGTGAAATTTCTCTTGGACAAAATGTTCGAGTTGCATTTATGACATGGAACGGAGCAAACTTTGAAGATGCGATAATACTTTCCGAAGATTTGGTTCGTCGTAGTATCTTTACTTCTATTTACACAACAGAATTTGTTTGTAATGTTCGTGATACAAAACTTGGTCCCGAGCAAACCACACGCGATATTCCTAATGTTGGTGAATTAAAATTAAAAGATTTAGACGAAGATGGAATAATTCGTATTGGAGCCGAGGTTCGTGAAAATGATATTCTTGTTGGTAAAATTACTCCAAAGGGTGAGACTGAATTAACTCCTGAAGAAAGACTTCTTCGTAGTATTTTTGCAGAAAAAGCTCGCGATGTTAAAGATACATCATTGCGTCTTGAGCATGGTAAAAAAGGACGCGTTGTAGGAATAAAAATCTTTTCTCGTGAAGCAGGAAATAAATTAGAATCTGGAATTTTAAAAAGAATTATTGTTGAAATTGCACAAGTTCGTAATATTTCTGTTGGTGATAAATTGGCAGGTCGTCATGGTAACAAAGGTGTTATCTCACGAATTTTACCTATTGAAGAAATGCCATATATGGCTGATGGAACACCAATGGAAGTTCTTTTGACACCACTGGGTATTCCTTCTCGTATGAACTTGGGACAAATTTTGGAATTACATTTAGGACTTGCTGCGGAAAAATTAGGTTATCAAGCAATTGTTCCACCATTTATGTCGGCAACAGTTGATGAAATTCAAAGTGAACTTGTCAAAGCCGGCATGCCAGAATCTGGTCGCGTAACACTATATGATGGACGAACTGGTGAAGCTTTTGAACAAGATATTGCAATTGGTATGAAATATATGTTGAAACTGCACCACATGGTAGAAGACAAATTACATATGCGTGCAATTGGGCCATATTCTTTGATTACACAGCAACCATTAGGAGGTAAAGCACAATCCGGAGGTCAAAGATTTGGAGAAATGGAGGTCTGGGCGCTTGAAGGTTATGGAGCATCACATATCTTACGCGAAATGCTTACAGTTAAATCTGATGATATTCAGGGCCGTTCACAAACATTTGATGCAATAATCAAAGGCAATCCAACTCCTGAACCACATTCACCAGCATCATTTAATGTTATGTTGTCATATTTGCGAGGTCTTGCATTGGATGTTGATTTAAGAAAAATGTCAAATGATATTGATGATGATATAGAAGCTGAAGTAGCACCTGAAGTTGAAGAAGTAATTAGTGAATTGTCGAATAATTTAGAAGATACTAACGAGGCGCAAGCTTAATTTATATGAGTACAAAAACATTTGATACTAAATCATTCGATTACATAACACTTCGTTTAGCTTCACCAGATAGAATGCGTGAATGGTCATTTGGTGAAATTACAAAACCAGAAACTATTAACTATCGTACAGGCCGAAGTGAACGCGGTGGACTTTTTGATGAAAAAATATTTGGACCAGAAAAAGATTATGAATGTTACTGTGGTAAATATCGCCGTATTCGTTACAAAGATATTGTATGTGAAAAATGTGGAGTTGAAGTAACACGAGCAATAGTTAGACGAGAAAGAATGGGGCATATTGAATTAGCAAGTCCTGTTGCGCATATTTGGTTTTTAAAAGGTGTTCCATCTCGTATGGCTCTTGTTATGGGTATTACGGGTGGAGATTTGGAAAAAGTTATTTATTTTGCAGGTTATATTGTAACAATAGTTCATGAAGATGCAAAAGATGAAATTAAAAAAAGTCTTGAAAGTGAATATAAATCAAAAATAAAAACTGTAACCGATGAAGATTCAAAATTAAAATTAAAAGAATTATTCTCACAAGCACAATCCGATATTGACAGCATTGTTCAGGGTCGCGTTATGAATGAACTTCAGTATCATCATTTTTCATTAAAATATGGAAGTTGTTTTGAAGCCAGTATTGGTGCCGAAGCAATTTTTTCTTTGTTTAAAAATATTGATTTGGAAAAATTAAAAAACCAAATTGAAACAAGTTTATTAAAAGCAAAGACACTCGAGCGGGAAAAATTAGAAAAGCGTCTTACACTAATAAGAGCATTACTTCACTCGCATTCTCGTCCTGAATGGATGTTTCTTTCTGTAATTCCTGTAATTCCACCAGCACTTCGTCCAATGGTTGCACTTGATGGTGGACGACATGCCACAAGTGATATTAATGATTTATATAGACGGGTAATTAATCGTAATAATCGTCTTCGAAAGTTGATAGAAATTTCTGCACCAGATGTAATTTTGCGTAATGAAAAAAGAATTCTTCAAGAAGCAGTTGATGCATTGATTGATAATTCAATGGCAAAACAAGATGGGGCTCAAGCAATGAGTCAATCTCAAAAACGAGCATTAAAATCATTAGCGGATAATTTAAAATCAAAACAAGGATTGTTTCGTGCAAATTTGCTGGGTAAACGCGTAGACTATTCAGGACGTTCTGTTATTGTTGTTGGTCCTGATTTAAGACTTAATCAATGTGGGCTTCCAAAACATATGGCATTGGAATTATTCCGTCCATTTGTAATTGCAAAATTAATTGAAACAGAATTAGCATATAATATTCGTGGGGCAAATAAATTAATTGAAGATCAAATTCCAGAAGTTTGGGCAATATTGGAAGATGTAATTAAAGGTAAATATGTATTATTAAACCGTGCTCCAACATTGCATCGTCTTGGTATTCAAGCTTTTATGCCAGTGTTAATCGAAGGTAATGCTATACAATTGCACCCATTAGTTTGTACAGGATTTAATGCTGACTTTGATGGTGACCAAATGGCGGTATATGTTCCATTGTCTGATTTAGCACAAGAAGAGGCGCGTGAATTAATGGCTGCAAATAAAAACTTACTTAAACCACAAAATGGTGAACCAATTACTGAACCTAAATATGATATGGTGTTGGGTGCATTTTGGATGACTAAAGAAGTAGATGGAGAAAAAGGTGAAGGTATGATTTTTGCATCACCAAATCATGCTATCATGGCTTATGATTTTGGGCATGTTACATATCGTGCAAAAATTAAAGTTTTACCAACAAGTAAAGAAAAATATGCAGAATTCAATGGAAAATTATTTGAAACAAGTGTTGGACGAATTTTATTTAACAATATTTTGCCAGATACATTTCATTTCTTAAATAAAGAAATAAATAAAAAACAAATTGGTACACTTATTGATGATTTAATATTTCATTATGGTATTGATACAACTGCATTATTCTTGGATAAAATTAAAAGTTTTGGATTTAAATATTCAACATGTACTGGTATTACTTGGGGAATTGATAATGTTCAAGTTCCAGAAGAAAAAGTTGAAATTGTTGCTGGTGCTCGAGTAGAAGAATTAGTCGTGTTTGAACATTTTCAAGATGGTCTTTTATCAGAAGAAGAAAGATATAGAAAAGTTCTTGAAATTTGGGAACGAGCTAAAAAATTAATTGAAAAAGCTATTCCAGCAACCTTAGATCCAAAAGGATCAACTCATGATCTTATAATGTCTGGAGCCAGGGGTAACATGGGATCATTGGTTCAAATGTGTGGTATGAAAGGTTTGATTGTTAACACAACAGGACGAATTATTGATTATCCTGTAGTTTCATCTTATATTGAAGGGCTTTCTCCAATCCAATATTTTATCACCACTCATGGATCTCGTAAGGGTTCTGCTGACACTGCACTTAATACTGCTAAAGCCGGATATTTAACTCGCCGTCTTGTAGATGTTGCACAAGATGTAGTTGTAACAGAACAGGATTGTAAAACTAAAGAATACAAAACAGTTAAAACAGAATTAATTGGCGGTACAGAAATTCCACTCCTTAGACAAGTTCGTGGACGAGTATTAGCAACTGATTTAAAAGATAGTAAGGGTACGATTTTGTGGAAGCGTAATACTTTAGTAACTAAAGATATTGCAAATGATATTATTAGTACAGGTATAATAGAAGTTCCAGTTCGTAGTCCCTTGTTTTGTAAAGGCCGATTTGGTGTATGTCAAATGTGTTATGGAACAGATTTGGGACGAAATTCTATGATTGAATGTGGTCAAGCAGTTGGAATTATTGCAGCTCAAGCTATTGGTGAGCCAGGAACACAATTAACACTTCGTACATTCCATGCCGGAGGTGTTGCCGGAGGTGGAGATATCACGCAAGGTTTACCTCGTGTTGAAGAAATTTTTGAAAGACGAATTCCTAAAATTCCAGCTATAATTGCGCGTGTTGCTGGTGAAGTATTAGAAGTTAAACAAAATGGTACAGATAAAATTATTGTTGTACTTTGTGATGAAAAAGGAACAGGTAAAAATGGATCAATTGAATATGTAGTTCCAGTTCGTCGTAATCCAAAAGTTGTAGCTGGTCAAAATGTTACAGCTGGGGAATTATTAACTGATGGATCAGCTGATATTAGTGAAATATTCAAATACGGTGGGATAAGAATGGCACAAGAATATATTGTTCGTGAAATTACAAAAGTTTATGAACTTCAAAGTGCATCAATTGACCATAAACATATTGAAATAATTATTCGCCAAATGTTTTCCCGTGTTCGCGTTAAAGAAACAGGTGATTCAACATTGTCACCTGGTGAAATTGTTGAAAAAGCTGAATTAGGAGAAGAAAATATGCGTCTAGAATATGTAAATGAAAAAGTTGCTAAAGGAGATACTTTAGTTCTTGGTATTACAGAGGTTTCTTTAACTGCAAAATCATGGCTTTCTGCTGCTTCTTTCCAAAATACTAATCGTGTCCTTATTAATAATGCAGTTAAAGGAGGAGTTGATAGACTAAGAGGCCTAAAAGAAAATGTTATTGTTGGACGACTTATTCCAGCTGGAACAGGTTTTCGCGAAATTAGTGATGAAATCATTATTGATGATGAAACCGGGGAAGCACTATAAGAATAATATAATATAAATATTATGAATGGTAGTCATGTAGAAGAAATAAAATCTAGACTACCAATAGATGAAATTATTGGTGGTTATTTGACATTGGAACAAGCTGGAAAATATTTACGCGCAAAATGTCCATTCCACAATGAAAAATCAGCATCATTTTATGTATCACAAGACCGCGGAACATATTATTGTTTTGGTTGTGGAGAAAAAGGTGATATTTTTTCTTTCATTGAAAGATATGAAGGTTTAGATTTTAAGGGAGCACTTCAAATGTTGGCTACTCGTGCTGGTGTGGTCCTTAAACCAATTTCGATAGAATCTCAAACTAGAATAGATCAATTGTATGCATGTCTTTCGTCTGCAACAGAATTTTTTGTGAATAATTTAAATAAAAATTTAAAAGCAAAAAAGTATTTAGAAGAAAGAGGTCTAAATGAAGATACAATAAAGAAATTTAAAATAGGGTATAGTAATGATGATTGGTCACAATTGTCTGATTACTTATTACAGAATAATTTTAAAGAAGAAATAATAACAGCTTGCGGTTTAGCTATAAAAAGTGAAAAAAATATATCAGAAGGTAAACAAAATATTTATGATAGATTTCGTGGAAGAATAATGTTTCCTGTGGAAGATTCATCAGGGCGGACAATTGGTTATAGTGCGCGAGTATTGCCAGAGCTTGATGACGGTAAATCTGGAAAATATATTAATTCTCCAGAGACTGAGCTTTATCATAAATCTTCCGTTTTTTATGGTTTTTCAAAAGCAAAGTCTTATATTCGTAAATATGATTTCTCAATTTTAGTTGAAGGTCAATTTGATGTTGTATTATCACATCAATTTGGGTTTCAAAATACTGTTGCAGTTTCCGGGACTGCATTTTCAGGAGATCTTGAAAACCAAGCTGGAACGCCAACCCATTTAGGTCTATTATCGAGATTATCAAAAAATATTATTTTAGCATTAGATAATGATGATGCCGGGGAAAAAGCACAAATTCGAATAATTCATGAAGCATTTCCGTTGGGAATATCTATAAAACTTTTAAAAAGTTTAGAAAATAATAAAGACCCTGCGGATGTATTGTCAGGAAATGATGGAGTTTCAATTTGGAAAGATATTTTAAAACAATCATTGCATCCTATTGAAGCATTATCTAAAAATATTATAAATAAAAATAAAGAAAGAAGCTCTCAAATAGAACAAGTTAAAAAAATAATTTTACCAATAATTTCTATTATGCCAAGCTCTCTTGATATGCACGAATCCGCAAGGATAGTTGAAAAATATTTTTCTTTACCCGCTGATTTAGTAATGCAAGATCTTAAGAATTATATAGTAAAAAATAATATAAATAAAAATCTTGTAGAAAATAATGAATACAATAAAGAAGATAATATTAAAGAAAAATTTTGGGGATTATATTTTGCCTCGAGAATACCAGAGACCGTAGCGAATAATTATAGAGACTTATTTAATGAATTTTTTGAAAATAAAATTATAAAAGATGAAAAACAGTTTGAAGGTGAAAAAGATATTTTATCTATGAAGATGGATATAGAATTGAACAAAAGTTCTAATCCCGATATTTTTGTAAATGACATTATATTACAATATGAAGAAAACATATTTCGTGATATATTAAAGAAAGTTAAAGAAGAAATTCTCCTCGATCCTGATAATATAGAATTAATTACCAAAAGTCGAGATATCCAAAAAACATTAGAAGAATTAAAACAAAAGCGTCGTAATATATAATTTATATGTCAAAAAAAACAAAAAAAGTAATTGCTAAACCTGCCCGCAATGCTCGTCGCACAGCTTCCGCAGGCAAGAAAATAATTTCTAAACCAAAGAAGAAGGTTGTTAAAATTGCTCGAAAAAAGGTTGTACCTGCCCGCAATGCTCGTCGCATAGCTTCTGCAGGCGGGAAGAAAGTAATAAAAAAAGTAATTAAGAAGCCTATTAAAAAAGCTATACAGAAAAAAATCCACCCCGCCTTAAAAAAGGCACCCCTGTCGAAGGGAATTAGACCAATTAAAAAAGCTGAAACAAAGAAAGCTCTTCCAGTTAGTAAAAATAAAACTCTTGTAGAGCAAAAAAAAGAAATGCTTTTAATAAAAGGTAAAAAGCGTGGTTTTATTACATACGATGAAATTTTGAAAGAATTTCCAGATATTGAACACAATATTCCACTGCTTGATGAATTGTATGATTTATTTGGATCAATTAATATTGATGTATTAGAAGGTGGCAATTTACTTGATTTAGATACTGATGCTTTAAAAGCAAATGACAAAGTTTTAAGAGATGTTCCAAGTTCTCAATATGATTCTATTCAAATGTATCTTCGTGAAATTGGGCAATATTCACTTGTTACTGCCGCTGACGAGCGAGATTTAGCAAGACGCATTGCACTGGGTGAAGCCGAGGCAAAAAATATTTTGGCACGGGCAAATTTAAGACTTGTTGTTTCTATTGCAAAAAAATATGTTGGGCGAAGTGCTGACTTGTCATTACTTGATTTAATTCAAGAAGGAAATCTTGGTTTATTTAAAGCCGTAGAAAAATTTGATTGGACAAAAGGTTATAAATTTTCAACTTATGCTACATGGTGGATTCGTCAATCCATAACTCGTGCATTGGCTGACCAATCTCGTACTATTCGTATACCAGTTCATATGGTGGAAACAATTTCGAAATACAAACAAGTCGTTCGCAGACTTGGTCAAGATTTAGGCCGTGAACCAATGCCGGAAGAAATCGCAACCGAAATGGGGATAGAGGTGGATAAAATTCATATGATTCAACAAATCAACCAAGATACTGTATCGTTGGAGCAACCAATAGGGGACGATGAAGATAAATCAGCTCGAGGAGATTTCATCGCTGACGACAAGATTCTTCGTCCTGATCAAGAATCATCAAGAAGAATACTACAAGACCAAATTCGTGAAGTTTTGGCGGAACTTTCTCCTAAAGAGCGCCGAATATTAGAACTTCGTTTTGGGTTATTAGATGGTGTACAACATACATTAGAAGAAGTAGGACAAGAATTTCAAGTTACTCGTGAACGAATTCGTCAAATTGAAGCCAAAGTTCACGAAAAACTCCGCTCACACCACAAGATAATTCGCTTAAGAAACTATTTTGATTAGGTTATGGATAAAAATTTTGATAATTGGAACAATGTAAAAAAAGAACTTTCCAAAAAAGAGGAGAAATTCTTTTTTAAAGATGGTGAAATTTGGTGGGTTTCAGTTGGTCAAAATTTAGGTACTGAATCTTATGGTAAAGGTGATACTTTTAGAAGACCAGTCTTAATTATTAAAAAGTTAAGTGGTGATTCTTGTATTGTTTTACCTTTAACTTCTAAATCAAAAGATGGATCATGGTTTATTGATATTACTTTTCAAAATGAAATAAAAAGTGTATTACTTTATCAAATTAAAATGATGCATACTAAAAGATTTCAAAGACGATTAGGAGCATTAGATGAGGCTGATTTTAAAAGGGTAAAAGAAAAACTCAAGGTTTTACTTGAGCTTACTTGATATCATCACCCTGCATAAGCAGGGATCGGTGGGAAATCCCCAAAAGTAATTATATTATATCATAACCCAATTTTTATGCAAGAAACCAAATCATGCCAAAACTGTAAAAATGACTTCATAATCGAGCCAGATGATTTTGCTTTTTACGATAAAATAAAAGTTCCACCACCAACATTTTAGATTATAAAATAAAAATATGGTAGAATCATAATTATGGAAATACAGATTTTAAATGACAAAATAAATATCGAGGAAGTCAAGAAATTGGCTGATTTTTGGTATAGTACAATGATAAAAGGTTGTGTTGATATTGAAAATGAGAAAGTAGCTATTGGTGGGGATTATCACATTGAGTCTTCAGAAGTACTTACAAATGTTGGTTCAAAAATTGAAAATGTCTGGGGTTTTAATATTCGTTTTGAAGAAAACCCAGATGGTGTACTTGAATTTGATTCTATGGTAAATATTAAACCCAATATTGGCAATCGTTCACGAAGTATATCTAATAGTGAAGTTATAGATAAAGCTAGTATTATTATTAATAAGTTTATAGAATTAAAATAATATGGAAAAAAATTCACTTTTTTATATGGCAAATTTGTATCCTGAAATTGGGAGAATGTATTCTTTTTTAGATAAAGAATTATTGGAAGCAAGTCAAAATGCTCAAAAACGAGCACTTGATATTACAGATCATATTTTGTCTTTTAAAGATATAAAACCTGCTGGGAGAGAAGAATGGGGTGTTATAAAAAATTTTATTCTTGGATATGATAAATTAGATAATTATGAAAGAGAGATTTTAGAAAAATATGCAGAACCCTTTTCTTATAAATTTATGAATCAATATTCTTTATCACATTAAAATTAAAAAATCTTTTACATATTGTAAAAGATTTTTTAATTACTATAAATTTTACTTTAGCATTTTTTCTATAACAGAAGCGAGGATTGATGGGTCAGCGCCGATGTGGACAGCTTCACCAGTTTTAAGATTAACGACTGTAATGTCAGGGGTTCCTTGGGCACCAGATGAACTTGCATCATCTAAATAGTCGTCTATTTTATCGTTATATTTACCACTTGTTTGGCAGGCTTTAAAAGCATCTACATTTACACCAGCATTAACTGCAAAAGTATTTAAACCTTCGTCTGTAAATGGATCAGTAGTTCCTGCGTATGTAAATATACCATCAATAAATTTCCAAAATCCATCATTTCCAGCAAGTTCGGCTGCACATTCAGACCCATGGGCGGAAATTCGAGCCCGAGGATGAATTGATTCTAGTGGAAAATGTCTGTAAACCCAAGCAACATCTGTACCATAAGTTTCAACCATTTTTGTTAATACAGGATGAATTTGTCTGCAATATGGGCATTGTAAATCTGAAAATTCAACAACAGCAATTTTAGCTTTATTTAAATCACCCTTGATATGGTCATTTTTTGTGACTTGTTCCATTTCTCGAGTATCACCAATATCGCTAACATTTATTTTGCCGTTATTATTTTTTAATTTAAATGAATTACCATTACCACTAGATACTACTACAGCCAAGGCTATAATTATTCCAGCCAATAATATAGCAACTGGCATTGATAATTTTTTCGATTCAGTTGATATTTTTTTAATTTCATCTTGCGCAACTTCTATTACTGGTTCCGAGCCATTATTTATATTGTTTTGTGTGTTTTCTTCATTATTCATTTTTTTATTATATCATATTATAAAATAAATAATAATTCCCTCAAATGACTTTTTGTGCTATAGTATTTTGATATATGGACGGAGCCCGTGAAATATTGTTCTATGCTTTTTCATTTGTGTCATTGTATGTACAAGTGTTTTTTCTTATTGTTTTTTTACAAAAACGCAAGGATTTGCTTGTCCGTACTGAAAAAATCCAATTACCAAATTATCCTGCAGTTACAATTACTGTACCGGCATATAATGAATCACATAATATTGAAAAGACTGTTAAATCACTTTTAGAAATGGATTATCCAAAAGATAAATTATTTATACTAATTATTGACGATGGTTCGACCGACAATACATGGCAAGTTATGCAACAATATGTAAATAATCCACAAATTCAACTTTTTAAAAAAGAAAATGGGGGTAAATATAGTGCTAACAATTTGGGCTTGGAAAAATCTACAACACCATTTGTTGGATCATTGGATTCGGATTCAATGGTTCATCCCGAATCTTTAAAACGAATTATGACTTATTTTTTTGATGCAAGTGTTATGGCTGTAGCCCCAACTATTTTAACTTATAAACCAAAAACGATAATTCAAAGAGCGCAATCTGTAGAATATGATTTTTCAATTTATGTTAAAAAAATGCTTTCTTTTGTAAATGCTATTCATGTAACGCCTGGACCTTTTTCAATATTTAGATCAACTGTATTTAAACAAATTGGCCCATATAGACATGCTCATAATACTGAAGACCAAGAAATTGCATTGCGCATGCAGGAAAATCATATGAAAATAGAACATGCACCAGATGCATTTGTATACACAATTTCACCACCAGGGGTCAATGGGTTGTATCGTCAGCGTTTGCGTTGGATTTATGGTTTTATAAAAAATACAATAGATTATCGACATCTTTTGTTTCGTAGACGATATGGAAATATTGGGTTCATAACATTACCCAGTGGCATAGTTTCTATTTTATCTGTTATCTTTTTATTGTTTTTTACTTTATATAATATTGTTAGTTTTTTGTGGAATAAAGTTTTGGCATTATCAGCTACAGGTTTTACACTGCATCCAGAGACTGTAAAATTGGATTGGTTTTATGTGCCAACAAGTGCAATTTTGTTTCTAACAATACTTGTATATTTGGCAGTTTTTAATTCTCTTTTTATTGGTCAAAAGATAAAAAGTGGCAAGATAAAACTGTCCTTTAATATTATCCTGTTTTTCTTTGTATATAGCATTGTAGCCCCATTTTGGATGATGAAGGCCATATATAACGCTCTTTTGGGTTATCAATCTAGTTGGACTGCCGAGCGTGACGCAAGGGGAATTTAATGTTAATGTATAATATAGTATGATTCATCAAGATGTAAAAAGATATTTAGTTGTTTTTGTTATCACATTGGCACTGTTTGTGACCACATTGGGGGTTTCTTCTTTCTTTTCAAAAAGAAAACTTGAAAATATAAAAACTATTCAAGACCAAATTGGTATTGACATAATGTCATCTGAAACCCAATTTCAATTATTACAAGAATTGTCTTGTAAAGATGTCGCGGCAAATACACTCTCAGATACATTGAATGACCTTGCGGACAAAATTGCATATAGCGAACAAAATATAAAAAATACAGATGAAGTTACCGAGCTTAAAAGATATTATTCGCTTTTGGAAATTAAAGACTATCTTTTGATGCAAAAAATAAAAGCCAAATGTGGAACCACTGTTGTACCTGTATTTTATTTTTATACTACTGCCGAGAAGTGTAGTGAATGTATCAAACAATCAGCAGTTTTGACTGAGCTTCGTCGAGATTATCCAGAGATGCGCGTTTATTCATTTGACTATAATCTTGATCTCTCCGCTCTTCAGTCATTAATTAAAATCTTTAAAGTTGAAGATACAAAATTGCCGGCATTGGTAATGGATGAAAAATTATATACTGGATTTCAATCAATTGAAGATATCGAGCGCGCTATGCCACAAATTATAAAAATGCGCGAAAAAAGATTAAAAGCCGAAGCCTCAGCCAAAGCTTTACAAGAATTAGAAGCTAAAACTCTTGAAGCAAAAAACTTGAAAAATTAATGTTATTATATTTTTATGAAAGATTTTGATTCTTGGAATGAATTAAAAAAGAAAATTGATACAAGAGACGGTGTGCTTGATAATTTTCCAAAAGAGGGAGAAGTTTGGATGAGTGATGTTGGTCTCAATATTGGTTATGAACAAAATGGGAGTGAGAAGAATTTTTCTCGCCCAATGTTAATTGTAAAGAAGTTTAATAATCATATGTTTTGGGCTATACCACTTTCAACTAAACAAAAAAGTTTTGATTTCTATTTTAATTATACTGATCCAAATGGTCAAAAAGTTTCAGTTATTCTAGCTCAAATGAAATTAGTGAGTGTTAAAAGATTAAAGAGAGATATTTACATTCTACCAAATGAGCTTTTTGTTCAAATAAAACAAAAATTAAAATCTTTTTTATAGA
>MFUO01000031.1 GCA_001786995.1 Candidatus Nomurabacteria bacterium RIFCSPLOWO2_01_FULL_33_17
CACTAAGAGTCAAAAGAACCCCCATTTCATCAACGGTTCGAATAATTTCTACATCACTGGGACTGTCTACTAACGCCTTGATTATATAATCAAGAAAGGCTTGATCGTTCTGCATATTTAATTATTTATTAACACTTATTTCTACTAAAACTCATTATTAAGAGTGTACACGAATTATATCATGTATTAACTTTTTTTGGCATCTTTACGCTTACCAGTCTTTGATTTCTTTGGTAAAGCATTCTTTTTTGAACCTTGGATTATTTCCTGTTTAACTAAAAAGTTGTGAACAGTGTCGGAAACACCAGCACCTTCTGCAATGCGTTTTACAACTTCTTCTTTATCTACAGTAAAAAGATTTTGTTTCAAATCATAATTTCCAAGAATTTTAATGAATTTACCACTTTTAGTGGAATTTTTAGAATCAGTCAAAACCACGCGAAAAGCGGGATTATTCTTGCGACCGAATCTTTGTAATCGAATTTTTAACATAGTGGCATAGTATCAATAATTTAATCCCTAGTCAAGCGTCGTTAAATAAGGTAGGATGGAATATATATATGAAGAAACATCCACCCCGGCTTACAGCCACCCCTCAAGAGGGGAATAAAAACAAAATAAATAAAAACAAGCAACAAAAAAATAAAAGCCAAAAGCTAAAACCTAACAGCCAACAACTAAAAACCACAACCGGCAAAATCAGAATGAGTAAATCCGGTAATGGTTTTATTGACCTGCCAGACAATAGCTCGATAATCATACCCAAAGGCATGACAGCCGATGCAATTGACCGCGATACTGTAAAAATAGAAATGCTTCCACCGCGGTTTGGTAAAAAAGGTCTAGCCGGAAAAGTAACAGAAATAATAAAACGCGGTACAACTGTTATTGCCGGTGTTATTGATTGTGAAGGTAAAACATTTTTCTTGAAACCAATTAAAAAGCAATTCCCTTTTTTAGTTTATTTAAAGCCAGGGCATTTAGGAATATCTACATGTGGTACGGCAGCATTGGCTAAAATAACTTCATGGTCAAGTGTTATACCTGGAAATATAGAAGGTGAAATTGTACATACATATGGAACCAGGGGTGAACACGAAACCGATATGGCATTAATATTGTCGGAAAGTTTAGAAAATCCAACTTTCGAAAAAGCTTTGATAGACACTGTACACAAACTACCAACACTGAATGAAGATTTAGCAATCCGTGATGGACGACGAGATTTTCGAGATATTACAACATGTACAATTGACCCGGATACGGCTCAAGACTTTGATGATGCATTATCTCTCAAAGAACTACCAAATAATGAATATGAAATAGGTATACACATTGCTGATGTCTCACACTATGTCACGGTTGGCGACGCAATTGATTTGGAGGCATATCGTCGCGGAACTTCAATATATTTAGTTGATAGATGTATCCCAATGCTTCCGGAAAAATTATCAAATGATTTGTGTAGTCTCAAAGAAGCTGTCCCCCGTTTGACTATGAGTACTGTTGTAACTTTAAGACACGATGGTAGTATAAAAGACACTTGGATTGGACCTGGAATAATTAATTCCAACAAAAGATTTACCTATAATGAAGTTGACGAAATTTTAAAAAATAAAAAAGGTTTACTATATAAAGAACTAAGAATATTAATGGATCTTGCAATTATTATGGAAAAATCTCGTGTTGCCAGGGGCGCATTAGTATTTAACCGTGACGAAGTGCGTTTTGTATTAGATAAAAATGGTAAGCCAATAGACATAATTCGTGAGAAATCAAGCCCATCGCATATGCTAATAGAAAGCTTTATGCTACTGGCTAACACAATTACAGCTAACCATATTGCCGGACGCAACAATGGTGTAGGTAAAAAAGAAGGTATGTATCGTGTTCATGGTGACCCAAATGAAATCGCAGTTATGGAATTAGTTTTATTTGCACGCGGTCTTGGAATCAAAACTCCTGCGCATTTTAAAAAATCAGCTGACATTTTAAAACATATCCAAAAAAGTGTAATCAATTTACCCATTGCCCCAATTATCGATGATATGATTATTCGTTGTCAGGCCAAAGCTCATTATAGTGAAATAAACAGTGGGCACTTTGGGCTTGCTTTAAAATCCTATACTCATTTTACATCTCCCATTCGCCGATACCCCGACCTTGTCGCACATAGAATTGTCCGTAATATGCTATTGAATAAAAATACTCCATATACTGCCAAAGAACTGCATGCAACAGCCGAACATGCCAGCGAACGCGAAGAAAGAGCGACCGAAGCCGAACGAACCAGTATTCGCTACAAACAAATTGAATTTTTAGAAAATGCTATCAACACAAATCGCACAGGTATGCTTGTGGGTATGACCGATATGGTTATTAAAATCATTGATACGGAAACTGGTGGTATGGTAATTTGCTCTCCCAACAAAATCCGTGTATCTCTTGGCGACTCCATCACATACACTCTCCTTGTCGCCGACCGCTTGCAGGATATTTTAAGTGGGGAGATTAAAGAGAAGAATATTTAAAAAATAAAAATTATATTTGAACACCAGTATTTTTTATTTCTTCAATCAAAGAACTGCCCCCTAAAAAGTCTTTTGATGAAAAACCAATTGGCTCAAGCCCTGAAATGACTTCAGCTTTATTCCTATTTTTTAATAAAAACTGAATTGCTTTAATTCTATCATTAAAAAAAGGAGAAACAATACAAACATCTATATCACTTTTTTCATTATTTTTCCCTGTTGCAGTTGAACCAAAAATAAATACCTTGTCAATAAAAATAGCCTCTTCTTTTGAAAGTCTTTGTGTATAACCTAAAACCATATTAATTATTTTTTTTGAGATTCTTTTTTTAGCCATAAAATTAATTCTTTTGTAAGATTTAGATATTTTTCAACAATATCTTTCTTATTAAACTTTTTATAAAATTCAAACTTTTCATCACCATATCTTCCAGCAATATTAAAAGAAGAAATTTCATTTAATATATTAAAATATTTTTTACTGATTTCAAATCCAGTCAAGATAGCAAGTTTTTCCAAATCATGACTGAATGGAGGATTTTCTTTTGTATGTTTTACAATTAAACCTTTTAGTAATTTTTCGAGACTCAGATGACAAAAGAAAAGAGCTTGGGGAAAATGTTTTAATTTGAAAAGCCCATTTGCAACTTCAAAGTCTTTTTTACTACTTTCCATCCAAAAATCAATAACTTTACTTTTTGTCATATTTAATATAATAACACAAAATAAATACAAGTACTACACCCTGCTTGTCGCTGACCGTTTGCAGGATATTTTAACTTGGGAAATTAAAGAGAAGAATTAAAAAAGGCCTCCTTTGTGGGGTAGGCCTTTGACTTATTCAGTATATTTTTTTCTCCCTGAATGGAGTCTAGTTTAAAAACTAGCAAAATTCTTTAGTGACCGCCACCGTGATTAGGAGGAGTAGTGTAAAGTCTATTCAATCGTTGATTTTCCTCATAAAGGAAATCATTCCTTTCGGATTGAAAATCGTCAGCCCGACGAATTCTTCTACGATTGTGTCTCAACACATTATCTTCCACATCCCAGCTATCTTCAAGTTGGGCAATGAAATCTCTGGCTGGCCGTGGGCGTAAAAAATAAATTAATAACGCAATGAGTGCTAGAGACCCAAGAATTATCAATAATATTGCCCACCATGGAAGTCCTGCTGAGCCGTTGGTCGCTCCTGCATTCACCGCGGCACTACCGCTAATTAAAACTTGGATTGTGTCCATATGTATCTTATTGTTTAAATTTTGATTATTATTAAGTGAGCTTGACCCGTCACCTTTCGGGGTTCCACCTGTATTCCCCCAAGTGGTGGAGATAAAGTTTCCTGAATTGAACTTTTTTAAGAGCTCAACCAGTTTAGTTTCATTCCTAGAGTCTGCAACTAAGTTGCAACACTCTTCTTTAAACAAGGGATATTCCCATCCCATTGCGGGCCCCGAAGGTGTCCTGTCATAGAATGGATAAAGCATCCGTTTGTTCGCCGCAGTATTTTCATGCGGTTCAGTAAGAATGAAAGTTTTATTCCCGGTGTCGGACATTGCATGTCCATTGATTTTACACCATTCAACTATCAGGTTTACAATTTGTTCGCCTGTGTTACCAGCATCATTTACAACAGTGTTGTCATAATTACCGGTAGCTAATAGTGAATACGGAACATTACTAACCTTATGGGCACTTTGTGCACTCGCGTAGAGCGCTGAGAAAGTAATAGCAAGTGCTGCTAATACTCCTATCATGTTTTTTTTCAATTTTTAATTTTCTTGTCTTAGGTATATAATAGCATATTGGAAGATAAAAGTCAATACCCCTCTTGACGACAGTCAAAAGGGGTATTTTAATGCTATTTTATAAGGCTTTTTAGAAATTACCCTAAAAATTACATTTCTTGTATTTTAGACTGTAAAGATTCTATATTTGCTTGGTCAACAATGCCATCAACTTCCTTAACCATCTCTTCAAGACTGTTCAATTCGGCTTCTACAAACTGCATATCCCCTGCTAAATCATTCTCAACGGCAGATAATTCAGTTTCCATTTGCACATTTGAAGCAGCAATATCAGCTTTATCAGCATCGGACATGCTAGTATTATCACTATCAATATCTTCTTGGATAATATCTTTTATTTCTTCTTTTATATCAAAAGTTAATTCGCCGGAAGACAATAAAGCTAATATTTTATTTTTTCTATCTGCACTCAATGGACTATTTGTAATTTTATCTATAAATTCTTGTTTATTCATATATATTTTATTTAATTAAGCAACCATTGATAAGTTTTCCATAAGAGAAATTTTAGCAGCCAAAGCTTCTTTTCTTTGCTTCATTTGTTCAGCCATATTTTTTGCATCCATTTCAGCTTGTTCTGCATTTTGTAAATCAGCTACAGTTTGTGCAAGTTCAGCATCATAATCGGCTTTTGCTTTTTCTAATCTTTTTCGATTTTGCTCATCACGATATTTTTGCTTTATTTCGGCAACTTTCATTTTTGCGGACATATAAGCATTTTCTCCATAAGCTTT
The DNA here is from genome assembly GCA_001786995.1 of Candidatus Nomurabacteria bacterium RIFCSPLOWO2_01_FULL_33_17. Taxonomy (GTDB): domain Bacteria; phylum Patescibacteriota; class Minisyncoccia; order Phycocordibacterales; family UBA9973; genus 2-01-FULL-33-17. The sequence continues at coordinate 5,071 of MFUO01000031.1, forward strand.
AACTTTGTCATATCTATCAGCAACACCATCTTTGACTTTTACTAATTTTTCTACAGTTTTATCTTTTGCATAAGAAGCAACAGCTAATACAAGCTCTTTCTTTTCAGTAGCAAATTCATTCAATTGGTCAGTCTTTTTATCAGCCCAAGCTCCTACAGCATCACGGCCTTCATTCATTTTATTACCAAATGCAGTTACTTTATCTTTTGACCATTCATAACCGGCTTCTACTCCTTGTTCCATTTTATCAAATTTATCATCTACCCATTCTGTGGCGGCAACAGCTTTTTCACCAATAGCTACGCCTAACTCATGAGCTTTTTCATCTGTATATTTATCGGCCTGTTTAGCGAGTTCTGGAGCGGAAAGTGTTGCAGCTACTGCTTCACCTCCAAAATGTTTTGTTTTATTCCAAAATCGAGATATTGAACTACCAGCTTTAGTAAACCAAGAGGAAACTTTCTCCTTTACACTGTTTAATTTTGTACTAATAGCGGCCATTCTTTCGCGACCCGTGGCAAAAGGATCCTCTTGCCCACCAACACCTGCTGGAATTTCTGTTCCATCTATTTTTTTCTCACCTGTATCTTCTGTTTTACCTTCATGCATAAATTAAAATATATACTAAATTACGAGTAATAGTCCTATTATACTAATTGTCTATATCTTATGTCAATGATTGGCGCTTAAATTCGCCCCCTGCCAAGGGGGAGATGTCTGAAAGACAGATGGAGTGTTTAAAATTGGAAATAACACAATAAAAAAAGGCCTCTCCTTGCTCTGTTTTGCTCTATTATTTCGCTATTTTGGTGGCGTCTGCGAATTCGATAGACAGGAGCTTGGAGACAGAGTCGGAGTTCATAGTTACGCCGTAGATAGTGCCAGCGCGCGACATTGTCTCGCGATTGTGAGTTACAACGATCAGTTGGGTGTGGGACGAGAGCTTTTCAAGCATGTCGCCGTAGCGGCGCGAGTTTGCTTCATCGAGCGCCGCGTCGGTTTCGTCAAGAACCAAGAATGGTGGCGGGTTGACTTGTGAAATTGCAAACAACAATGCAATTGACACAAGAGATCTCTCGCCTCCGGAAAGCATTGTTAATTCTTTAACTTTTTTATTGGGCAAATCAACATGAATATTTACTCCCCTTTCAAACTTGGGTAACAATGATTCTTCTTCATCATCATCTAAAGATTCATCATCCAACGAATCTATTTCTAATTTTATATCTTTTTTAAGTTCAGAAACTAATGACAAAAATGCATTTCCCCCACCAAACATGAGTTTGAAGAATTCAGCAAAAAATACATTTATCTTATCAATACCTTTACTAAATTCAAGTCGTACAGTTTCTCGCAAATCACTAATTAATTTCAGTAATGATTCTATACTATTATTTAAATCTGCTAACTCTTTGCTCAAATATTCATCCCTTTCTTTTGTTGTTTCAAATTCAGCAATTATGTCTCCCCCAGATCCACCTCCTATGTCTTCTAATTTCAAGCGTAGCCTCTCAAGAGCCCTTCTTTCTATCACTAAGGCCTCTTTACCCAATGGCGCATCAGTTTCTGCATGGTCAAGCGAATTAATCAAAAATGGTTCAAACAATTTCTTTTCTTCGTCCATTAGCATCTTGTCTTGCAAAATTCGTTCTAAATCCGATTCTACTTTTGACTTCTCCCCCAACAGTCTTGTTTTCTCAACACGAGCTTTATATTTTTCGGCTTCGCTTGATCTTATTTGTATTTCTTTATCTTGCAATGTTTTTAATTGTAATTTTTCGTCTACATCCAACAACCTAACCGATTCTATATTTTTTTCTATTTCTTTTTTTAAACTATCTTCCAATTGTAATGCTTGATTTAATTCTTCATTATTATCACTTAAACTATTTATAGGTTTTTCTATTTTATCTTGTGTATTACCAGAAACGCCTTTGTAGTTATCTAAAAAGCTTTTTACTTTTTTACCTAATTCTCGCAAACTTGTAGAAATAAGATGAAAATCTGTTGTTGGATTATTTATAACATTTTCAAGTTCATTGTTTATCTCTTCACAAAATCTTATAAATTTTTCCCTTGATATAACAACATCCTGATCAACAGAATTGTTTGAAACATGGGGTTTACGAAAAGCTTCGATCAAACCTTCGGTACGCCCCAATTGCCTTTCTAGTGATTCTCGAGTGCGCAACAATACAGACTTTTCAGCATTAATTCTTTCAATGCTTTCTTTGATACTAGATATTTCATTATTCTCTAACGCGGGTTCAGGAGATTCATCAGTATTTTTATATAAAGTAAGCTCAGTCTCAATATTGAATAATTCTTTATTTAATAAATCATGACGAGTAGAAACTATCGACCTTGTACTTTTTTCATAATGAAAATACCGGCGCGACAATTCTCTGCGAGCCTCTTCGGCTTCATTTAATTTTTCTACTTGTTTTCGCAAGAAATTCAAATGTGGAGCCAATTCTCTCCTCGCGGACATTATCTCGGATATATTTATTTTAGATTTTTCTAATTTGCGCATTGAATCTCGAATACGGATTTCATAAATTCGTAAACCCAGTGCATCATCTATCATTGCGCGTCTTTCTTTTGCACTGGCAGTCAATAGTCTGTCGGCTTGACCCTGAGAAATTATATGATGCCCGGATGACCCAATATGAACAGATGCTAATAAATCCGTAACATCTTTTAATCTTACTTCGCTACCTTGAATACTATATACACTATGCCCATCAGCATAAAATTCACGAGCAATGCTAACAGTATCAAAATCAAGTGAAATATTTTTACCAATATCGTTCGATAATGAAAGCTTTCTTTTTTTATTATCAAAAAATATTTCAACTTTAAGTTTGTTAACAGCATTACTTAATTTTGAACCTTTGAATAATAAATCACTAGTGCCTTTACCACGCAAAGACTTCATGGATTGTTCACCAAGTACAAATCGCATTGCTTCAACAACATTTGATTTACCAGACCCATTCGGCCCAACAATTGCAGTAATTGGTGCATCTACAGATATAGAAGACTTTTTACCAAAAGACTTGAAACCATTTATCTCCAAAGTTCGTAAAGTCATAAAGTTGAAAGTTATAAAGTTTTAATAAAACCCGAAAGCATTTTAGATATCTCTATCGACCTTTCACTAAGAATTTCTTTTTCTTTTAAAGAAATATAATTTAGATCAACAGCCAAAGAAAGCATAGATCTAACCTCTCCACATGAACCTTTGGCAATAAAAAGAAAATTCCTTAATTCTTTATTTGTTTGTCTTTCAAAACCCTCAGCAATGTTATTCATTATTGAAACTGAAGCTCTTTGAATTTGGTCTCTAAAAGAATAATCTTTTATATTAGAAAAATGTTTATAGACTAAAACAACAAATTCCTTTGCTTTACTCCAAACCATAATGTCTTCAAAAGATTTTATTATCATAGTGTGATTTTCTTTATAATTGCTTTATAACTTTATAAACTTTCTACTTTATAACTTCTTCTTAATCAAGCCAATTCTTTTTTTCTAATGCACCTCGTGCAGCATTTTGCTCGGCTTCTTGTTTTGAATGGCCTTTGCCCTCGGCGACTCTCTCATTCCCCAAGAATATGCCAACAGTAAAATGTTTATCGTGATCAGGGCCTGTTTCACTAATGACTTTGTAAACTGGTGTAAAAGACATATGTTCTTGTGATTTTTCTTGAATCAAACTTTTTGCATCCCGCCATAATTTGTTTTTTACAATTTCATTTATATGGATACACAAATTCTTTTCCACAAAAACTTTCGCATTTTCATAGCCTTGGTCTTCATAAATTGCACCAACAACTGCTTCAAAAGTATTTGCTAATATATAAGTTCGGGCTTTACCAATATCACGAGTTTCACCTTTGGATAATAACAAATATTCATTCATTTTAAGATTTGTGGCAACTTCTCCAATTATATTGGCATTAACAAGTGCGCTACGGTACGCAGTTAATTCGCCTTCGGCACAATCCGGATATGTTTTGTATAAAAAGTCTGTAACGATTAGCTCTATCACTGCATCGCCTAAAAATTCAAGTCTTTCATTGTGACCAATGCCCAGTTTTGTATTTTCATTCAAATAAGAACGATGTACATATGCTTGGGTTAGAAGATCTTTATTTTTAAAACTAACACCAATTGATTTTTCAAATTTTGTAAAATCCACCATACTATTTTTTTGTATTTGTTATTATTTCTGTAGCCTGCGCCAAAAGAGGAATAATGTTTTCGTATAAATTTAAACTTGGAATATTCGAAAGTGGAAACCATTGTGCCCCATCAAGCCCCCCAGACTTTTCTAAATGTAAATCAGCAAATTCTGCATATCCGAGAAAATATACTACTTGTTTTTTAACTTTACCCTTTATTGGGTGTGATGCAATATATTCATTCCGTCCTAATTCTTGTTGGATTGTTATATCTATACCAAGTTCTTCTTTAATTTCGCGAATTGCACCCTGCTGTTCATCATCAATATCGTCTACCCCACCCTTTGATAATGTCCAAAAACCAAAAATATCATGCACAAGTGCAAAATAAACCATATCATTATAAATTGAATATACTACTGCTCCGGCCTTTTTCTCTATTGGTAATGTATCAGGGTCAACAACAATTGGTGTTTTGTTTCGCTCTTGTATTCTGTGTGCATTTTTACCATGATCCATTTTACCAGGCTCGCCCATTTCTTTATAAACTGCACCCAAGACTCCATTAACAAATTTAGGTGACATATCAGACCCAAAAGATTTTGCAAGTTCAATTGATTCATTAATTGCAACTTTGGGTGGTACATTGTCACGATCACCAAATAGTAATTCAGTTAAACCAATACGCAAAATATTACGATCAATAATTCCTATTTTTTCTATTGGCCATTCGGGAGCGGCTTTGACAATAACATCATCCAATATAGATCTTTTGGATAAAATAAGTTTTGATAAAGTCCGCGCAAAATCCGCATCCGGATGCCCAGGTGCAAATTCAACAATATTACGATTTACAATAGATGGAACTTCTTCAATTATAAGACCACGAAAATCCCACTCGAAAAGTGATTGTAGCACGATAGATCTTGATAAATGCCTGTTTGCCATAATTTATTACAATGAACTAATAGAAAAAGAACGCAAAAAATTACTTTTTGCGCTTTTTCATTATCTTTTTCTCCACCTTTTTTAAAACATCAATGACCTTTTTTCCTTTGTAAATACCGGTTTTCATATCAACACGGTGGCGCAAATGAACAGATCCTGTTTCTTTATCAGTTACAGTTTTAATGTCTTTCAAAGCATGGTGCGAACGACGGTTCCCCGTGTGCGCTTTTGTGTGCCTCATTCGTATAACCATATATTACTTATACCAAAAATAAGCTTTTTTTGCAACCCTAGATTTTTTCGTCACACACCTCATCCCCGACCCTTCTCCTTATCAAGAGAAGGGAGTGTACTTACATAGAAATGTATAAAGTAATAGATAATATATTTAATATAAACTTATAGTATAAAGCTACAACATTCCCCTCTCTTGTAAAGGAGAGGGACGGAAGGGTGAGGTGGGATGAGGTGCGACTAAAAAAGATGGTGGTGGTGGAAAAATAAGATATTTATGCTAGAATGTTTAAATATATGAATGAAAACAATCTTTCCCACATTCGACATTCTTTAGCCCACTTGTTAGGTGCTGCTATTTTAGAGCTTTATCCAGAAAGTTTTTTAACACTTGGCCCTGCTATAGACAATGGATTTTATTATGGTGCTGAAATCCGAGATAAAGTTAGTGAAGATGATTTGGAAAAAATTGAAAACAAAATGCGCGAGCTTGCAAAAAACTGGACTGTCTTTGAAAAAGAAATTGTAGATAAAGATAAAGCACGCGAAATTTTTAAAAATAATGTTTATAAAAATGAAATAATAGATGGCATTGTAAAAGAAGACCAAGAAATATCTTTATATACTTCTGGGTCTTTTACTGATTTATGTCGTGGTGGTCATGTCGAGAATTTTAAAGATATCGATATGTCTGGCTGGAAACTTGACCGCATTGCTGGGGCATATTGGCGGGGGGACGAAAAAAATAAAATGCTAACTCGTATTTATGGACTTGCATTTGAGAGTAAGGCTAATTTAGAAAATTATTTAGACATGCGCGAAGAAGCAGAAAAAAGAGATCATAAAAAACTTGGAAAACAACTTGATCTTTTTACTTTTTCAGATTTGATTGGGGCAGGATTACCACTGTTTACCCCAAAAGGCACACTAATACGCAACTTGCTTGATGAATATGTTTGGGAATTAAGAAAAAAGGTTGGGTATGAACAAGTAGACATTCCTCATATTACAAAAAAAGATTTATATGAAAAATCAGGTCATTGGTCAAAATTTAAGGATGACCTATTTCGTATAGTTTCGCGTGAAGGCCATGAATTTGCAATGAAGCCAATGAATTGCCCTCATCATACACAAATATATGCACGAAAATCTTGGAGCTATAAAGAGCTTCCTCAAAGATATGCTTCAACTACAAAAGTATATCGTGACGAACAATCTGGTGAATTATCAGGACTTTCTCGAGTGCGTTCAATTACACAAGATGATGCTCATGTATTTTGTAGAATGCAAGATGCTAAAGTTGAAATGGAAAAAATTTATAATATTGTAAAAACATTTTATCAAACTTTTGGTTTTACTCTTACACCACGACTTTCATTACATGATCCAAACAATATGAATGCTTATTTGGGTAGTAGTGAGATTTGGGAAAAAGCTGAAAATGAATTAAGAAATCTAATAAAAGAAAAAGCTGATACTGCAATTGAAGCAATTGGTGAAGCCGCATTTTATGGACCTAAAATAGACTTTATGGCCAAAGATGCCATTGGACGCGAATGGCAAGTTGCAACGATTCAACTTGATATGAATATGCCAGAAAGTTTTGACTTATCATGTACAAACGAAAATGGTGAAAAAGAACGAATTATAATGATTCATGCTGCAATTATGGGATCTCTTGAAAGATTTATATCTACTTTAATAGAGCATGTAGCCGGAATATTCCCTGTATGGCTATCCCCTGTGCAAGTTACAATTGTGCCAGTCAGGATCGAGCAACATGGAGAATATGCAAACAAAATACTAGCCCAATTAAGAGAGAAAAATATTAGAGTTGAAATTAGTAATAATGATGATTCATTAGGTAAAAGAATTAACAGTGCCAAAGCTCATAAAGTTCCTTATGTTATTGTTATTGGTGACAAAGAAATGGAGTCCGGCAACCTAACAATCGAAACTCGTACAGAAAAAATAGAGGGGATCATTATTGATGATTTTATAAAAAAATTAGAAAATGAAATAAAAAATAGAACTCTAGGTTAGTACAAAATAAGGAATTAGTAAATTCTTATACTTATACTTTTTCCTTATAATTACTATTAGATGTCTATATTCGCGTATCGGGCATTGGTTTGAATAAATGATTTGCGAGGTGGAACTTCGGAACCCATAAGCATATCAAATATGCGATCAGCTTCTTCGGCATCGTCGACACAAACTTGTTTTAAGATTCTATTTGCAGGATCCATTGTTGTTTCCCATAATTCTTCGGAATTCATTTCACCCAAACCCTTATATCTTTGAACATGAATTCTATTAGGTCTTAGGTTCAAGGTCTTAGATTCAAGGTTGTTTTCTTCATTTTCTGTTTCCTGTTCATCATCAAGAACAACTATTGCTGATGCATCGTTGCCGGTTAATTTATCTCTTTCTTCATCCGAATATGCATAATGAACTTCTTTGCCCTGCTTTATTTTAAACAATGGTGGTTGAGCAATATAAATGAATCCCCCATCAATTAGTGGACGGAAATATCTGTAAAACAAAGTTAATATCAGTGTACGAATATGGGCTCCGTCCACATCCGCATCAGTTGCAATTATGACTTTATGATAACGAAGTTTTGAAATATCAAAAGTATCTCCTATAGCTGTCCCCATTGCAACAACAAGATTTTTAATTTGCTCACTACCCAGCATTCGATCAAGTCGTGCTCGTTCGATATTTAAAATTTTTCCTCGTAATGGCAAAATAGCTTGAGTTCGACGATCACGCCCCATTTTAGCTGTACCACCCGCAGAATCTCCCTCTACAATAAATAATTCGGATTCTTCAGCACTTTTTGTAGAGCAGTCAGCCAATTTTCCAGGCAATGTCATGCCTTCAAGTGCGCCTTTTCGTAAAACAGAATCTTTCGCAGCTTTTGCGGCTTTGCGAGATCGCATAGCAAGATTTGCTTTATTTATTATGGCTTTAGCTTCATCAGGATTCTCTTCAAAAAATGCTGATAATGCATCACCAAAAACTGTATTAACAGCGCCTTGAGCTTCAGTAGATCCTAATTTACCTTTTGTTTGACCTTCAAATTGAATCTCACGCAATTTTACAGAAACAACTGCAACTAAACCTTCTAAAACATCATCTCCTGTAAAACCACCATCGGCTTCTTTAGCCATCCCAGCTTTTTTAGCATAAGAATTAATAACGCGAGTTAAAGCCATTTTAAATCCAGTAATATGTGTCCCATATTCTGGGTTTGCAATATTGTTTGCAAAAGCAACTATTCTTGTAGTTACATCATCAATATAACGGAAAACTACTTCTACTTCTACATTTTCATGTTCTTTTTCTACATGAAAAATTGTTGAATGAATTGGTTTTTGAAATTCTGTATAATGTTCAACTAAAGATACTAATCCGCCTTCGAAATAAAAAGTTTGACTAGGTAATTCTAATTCTAATTCTTTAAAATAAAAAACATCATCTAGATTAGTTTTTTTCTTTGTTAAAACTGAATCACCCCTGCCTACCGGCCAGGCAGGCATTTCTCGCGCATCAATAGTAGTAATACGAAGACCTTTGACTAAATAAGCTTGTTGTCTAAAATGATGAATAATAGTATTTAGATTAAATTCACGGTCTTTAAAAATTTCTTCATCTGGCTCAAAAGTAATAATTGTTCCATGTAATTTAGAAGATCCAATTTTTTTAACAGATGCTTTCTTTTTACCTTGCGAATATTCTTGTTCATATTTACCTCCATCACGATGAACAATAGCTTGAGTATAAATAGATAATGCATTAACAACTGAAGCTCCGACACCGTGTAATCCTCCTGTCGCTTTAATATACCCACTTTCATCTCCACCAAATTTACCTCCGGCATGAAGAGTTGTCATAACAGTTTCTAAAGCCGAAACTTTTGTTTTGGAATGAATATCAACTGGAATACCACGGCCATTATCAGCTACACGAATATGATTACCAGGAAGAAGTACAATTTCAATATCATTACATTCGGAAGCCATAGCTTCATCACGAGAGTTATCAAAAATCTCCCATACCAAATGATGCAAGCCCTCTAAACCAGTAGAACCAATGTACATCCCCGGGCGGCGACGAACAGGTTCAAGCCCCTCTAAAACACTGATTTCATCAGCACCATATTTGCCATTTTTTGTTGTGTCTTTTGCCATATATATCTATATTATAGCAAAAATAGGTATAATTACCAAGCTTTTTTAAAAAAATTTTAATGTATAATTAGCGAATCATTACACTAAAAATTTCTCGTGTTTTTTCTTCAAGTTCTTTATGTAGGGTATTTACCTCTTCATCAGTTAAGGTTTTTTCAAGAGAACGGTAAGTTATACGATAAGCATAACTCTTTTTGTCAGCACCAAATTTTACATCATTTTCATATTCGTCTAGTAGTGATACCTCTTCAGCTAAATAGCCAACTACATCACGAACTAAATCAAAATAATCATTTGGTGAGAAAGTTTTATCAACTACAAAAGAGATATCACGGATTATTGCAGGATATTTACTGACATCGCGATAAACATTTCCCAATACAAGTTGTTTTTTAACTCGTTCGTCTTGCGACCAAAGTAATCTAATATCTGGCAAATTCATACTAATAATTGCAAGTCTTTCAAGACCAAATCCAAATGCCCAGCCATTATAATTCTCTAATCCAAAATTTTTCAAAACATCTTTTCTTGGCATTCCACCACCCATAATCTCAACCCACTTTCCATCAAGTTCCACCTCTATTTGTAAAGACGGGTCAGTATAAGGAAATGTATCGTCTAAAAATCTATATTTTACTTCTTTGCCAAAAAGTCCTTCAACAATTTCTACAAGGGCTTGTTTTAAATCATCAAGATTTAAAACTTTTTTACTATCAGGCACAAGATAAAGACCACCCATTTGATGAAATATATTCATATGGCGACGGTCAATTTCGTCTTTTCGATAAACTTTACCATAACAAATTACACCCAGTTTTTCGTTATTTTTTATCTTCTTTTTTATGTCTTTATTATTTAAATAGTAATACCACATCACAGTATCATGTGGGCGAAGAATATTTTTTTCATCAAGGTAATAAGTGTCTGACTTACTACGAGCTGGATGATTCGAAGCAAAATTAAATAAATCAAAAGAAAGATCAACAGGTACAATTTCAGGAATAATAATATTGTCAAAATCTTTTAAAATATGAATGTTTCTAGTATTTTTAACGATTTGAAAAAGTGGGCTAGTTTCTAATCGTGACAAATCAGGCATATCTAAATGCCTTTTAATACGCAAACTTTCAGCATCATTTTTATTTGAAAGTGTAACCAAAATCTGCTCTTGTTCTGTTGTGTCTACTTTAATTTCCATATATCAAATATACCCTTTTTAAGGGTATATTTCAATAGATCCAACACCTCACCCTTACCTCCCTCTCCTGAAAAGATAGGAGAGGGAAATCACAATTTAAACACATATCTACTCTGCCAAAAGCTCATTAATTATCTTCATTGTATTACCACCAACTACTCCATCAGCAGTTATTTTATATTCTGTTTGGAATTTCTTAACGGCTGTTTCAGTCATTGGACCAAAACTACCATCAACTTTACCAGTTAGATAATCATTATCAACTAAAAATTGTTGAAGTATTTTGACTTCACTACCGTTACTACCTTTTTTCAAAATTTTTGTAATTAGAACAATAGGAGTTTTTATTTCTTCGGGTTCATTTATAATTGGTTTAACAGGTTCCACAACTACAATATCTTGTTCTTTTTTATCATCATTTTTAACTGGAACAATAATATTATTATCAACAATTACTTCATTATTAACAATTGGAACAACAGGAACAGTATCAACTATAAATGGTGTAGTATTTTCATTAATAGGAGCATCTTTTAATGCTACATTTTCATCTACCACTTCTGCTACTTTAGCACCAAAGATTTTTTGAGATAATGCAATTTCTGGATGAATTTTTAGATAAAAAGCCCCAAAAGTTGCGCCACATAATAGCAATAGAATGATTATAAGAAATGTTAAACCTTTATTTGACATATGTTATTCTAAATTAATTGAATATACATATAGTATAACATATATTATATAATAAACTAGTTATCCACAAAAATCTTATTAGCTATTTTACAATATTCACATTCTGTATTAGAAGTTCCATATGGTTTAAAATGACAGGGTCTTGATACCCAACTACCTATTATTAATTCATTCTCATAGTCTTTTATATCACGAATTAGTAAATCTATAACTTCACTGTCTATATGAGTTTTGTATAAATAATTTTTCTCTTTTGGATTTTCTTCAAGAAAAAGTAATCTTGACTCAGCCACAATTTTTCCACCTTCTACTCCTTGTACAAGATAAGAATACATTGCAAGTTGTCGCATATATGAGGACAATCTATTTTCTTCATCTTTTTTTTCTATCATACCAACAGTTTTACTACTTCCTGTTTTAAAGTCGGTAATTATAATGTCACCATTGGATAATCTTTCTGTTAAATCAATTTTTCCATAGATATTTAAATTTGGAAAATTTTTATCCCTAAAAGAGATATTCCTTTCAGATTCATGATCTTTAGCTAATTTTTCATAATAATTTATCAGCCAATTTTTAATTGAATCATATGCATCTTTTGTTAACTTTTTTAATTCTATAATATCATCTATCCCCTCTTTTTTAAGTTCAAAAACTATTTTAACTTTAATAGCTTCATCACTTGGTTTTGAATTTTCTTTTAAAATAAACTCAATAACACTATGCACAGCCGAGCCCAAAACCAGACTTTTTGATTTAACCTCTGGCAATTTTAAAAAATTTCTAAAATACCAACGCCATGAACATATAAAAAAATTATTAAGCATCGAGACTGTTATGTTTGTCTCTGTGTATTTTTGTTTTACAAAATCCATAACACTCTTTAAAGTATCATTTTCAATGTCTAAACTTGATTTTAATGCAAAATGTTTTATATCCTTTTTAATTATTTCATCTTCTGTTTGTATATTATTTTTTATAATAAAATGATCTTTATTTAAATCTTCAATTATATGAGCCAATGTTAAATCTTTACCTTCAAAATCTGATTTAGAATAAGAAATAGATAAAATATCTTTTGCTCTTGTAATAGCAACATATAGTTCTCTTTTTGCACTCTCAATATCTTTTTTGTCTAAAAGATCTTTAACCTTCTCGGGTAATGTAAAAGCATTTCTTTTACTACTCATTAAAATCTCTTCATTCATATGAGCTATAAATACATACTTATACTCAAGACCTTTTGATTTATGTAATGTCATTACATGAACACCATTATTTAAACCAATAGATGCAATATTTATATGTGTATTATATTCTCTTAAGCGAGAAAAATACTGTAAAAAATCATTAAGTTTTGCTTTAGTATGCCCGTCTGCAGAAGCTATGCGACTAGCATTGCGGGTGGGGTTTTCTTCATATGAAATTGCAAGATGAATCAAACTTCGTACTATTTCTACATTTTTCAAAAGCTCTTCATGATTTTGACTTTTCTCTATTAAAAGTTCATTACCAACAATGCTAACAATCTTAGATATTCTTTCCCCATTTGTACTATTTATCCAGTTATTAAGCTGACCCCTCCAAATCGATACTGGATTCGTATCAGAAAATAAAGTCTTATCAGTATTTTCTGTAAAATCCCAAAAGTCTTTACGATTTAGAGTATAACCATTTTGGCTAGAAAAACTTTTAATAAATTTATGCGCAAGAAATGTATCAATACCGCTCGTCTGATCTAAGATAGATTCACAAAGTAATACATTATCATTTGGATTATTTATTATTTGTAACACTCTTATTAGACTATCAACTTCATTTATATCAAAAATTGAAACATTTTTCTCAGAAACTATGGGTATACCCATATCCGAAAGTATATTACAAGCCTGCCTTACATTCTTATTCTTTGGAAGCAATATTGCAAATTGATTTAGATTTTCTCCCTTTTCAACCATTTCTTTAATCATTAATCCGATATGTAAAATCTCATCGCGCGGAAAATTATATTGATATAAGTTTATCTTTACATTTTCTTTTTTATTACTTTTTAATTTTTCTTTTGTAATTGAACTTATTAATAATTCATCCGCTAAACCTAAGATATTTTCAGTTGAGCGATAATTTTCAACCAAAATTATTAATTTTGCTTTACCAAAATAATGCGAAAATTCTTCAAAATAACTAATATTGGCCCCAGAAAATCCATATATAAGCTGACGGTCATCCCCAACTACAAATATATTTGGCATTTCAACATCTCCCCACACGGCTTTCAAAAAATTGTTTTGAACAAATGACGAATCTTGATGTTCATCTATAAGTATATATTGATATTCTTCTTTTATATCCGAGCGCGCATCGTCGGAATCTTCGACAATTTTTACAGCATATTCAAGCACATCGTCATAATCCATCATTCCTCTTTCTTTTTTCAAATTTTCATAAACTTCATAAAATTTTACCACTTCTATTGTTCGTTCTAATGACTCTATTTTTTTAATAATATCTTTTTTAAATTCTCCTTTTGACTCTCCACGCGAAGAAATACTTTCTGGGTCTTTTTGCAAACTTTCAATATCTATCTTTATTAAATCCAAAAATTTTTCTGGCTCCAACCTTTCTTTTTTTAAAAGTGAAATCAAACCTTTTAAATCATTAAAATATTGAGACGGATTTGTGCGAGTCTTTATGTATTCCCAATCATTTGTATGCAATATCTCATCAATTAAAAATACAGATTCACTATCATCCATCAATTTTGGCGGATATGAAAAATCTAATACTTCATAATATTTACCCACTATACTAGAAGCAAAAGAATGGAATGTATTTATCGTTACACCGCGAGATAGAGATCCAATATATTTCTCTAATCGATCTTTCATTGCACCCACTCCAGAACGAGTAAAAGTAAGACAAAGTATACTATTTGCTCCAGTATCTGTATTTTGAAGTATATTTGCAATTCTTAATGCTAAAATCTGAGTCTTGCCTGTACCAGGCCCCGCAACAACCATTACTGGCCCATCTATGGTGTCTACAGCCTCTTTTTGAGCAATATTTAACTTATTATAAGCTTGTTTAAAATCTTCATCCATTTCTCTATTATAGCAGAAATAAATGTATTAAAATAAACACTCCAGAAAATGTAATAATAACCCCAGAAATATGATTTATAAGCTTGATGTGAAATTTATTAAAACTAGACCGGATTTTTGAGACAAAAAAAGCAAGTATTGTCCACATAGTTAAAGCACTTAATAAAAGTCCAAAAACAAAAGATACTGGAAATTCAGAAAAACCATTAAACACTGATAACGACCCCAAAATAGCTGTAAATGTAATTATTTGAAATGGATTAAGCATAGTAACAATAAATGCTGAAAAAAATTGACCAAAATAATTTTCTACTTCTAAATCATTTCTTTTATGTTTTGTATATAATTTTTCTGAGAAAAAAGTTGCTATACCTAAGATAATTAATGAAGTCCCACCTATAATATGTATTGGTATGGTATAGTTTATAAAAAATTCGGATGAAGAATTAAGACTAAAGATTATAATAATACTATAAATAAAATCAGATGTGATTACCCCAACTCCAGTAATAAAACCAGACATAAATCCATCATTAATTGTTCTTTTAATACTTAAAAAACCAACAGGACCAGTTGGTAAAGATATTAACATTCCCATAAACAGACCTTTTAAAAATGAAATCAAAAACATAAACAGAGTATAACATAGTAAAAAAATATTTCACCTATTAATATCTTTCCTATATAATTTTTATGTGTTAAAAATAAAGAAATAATAAATAAATCTTGTTATATAAAGAAATATATACTATACTAACTTACGAAGTGCTCATTCGAAGCACTGTTATTTTGTTTTTAATTAAATAACAGTTTTCAAAAGGCAAATCCCGTCTCGCAAGAGACGGGATTTGCTGTATACGCTTAAAAATGTTAGAAATAAAGGAGTTTATAATAATATTTATAAATTTGGAGGTGTCGGATAGCGGTTTATTCCACTACCTTGGAAAGGTAGCATATCGAAAGGTATCGAGAGTTCGAATCTCTCCACCTCCGCGAGGAACTTCGTGACGAGCAGAGGTGAGAAAGACATCTACATGTCTTTCATGGGAGATTCGAAAAGTTTTTCGATGTGTATGAGAAATTTTATTTCGAATACACCGAAAAGGTGTACTGCTCCTGTAAGGAGAGAATCCCCCCACCTCCTCCAAAATTCGTTTACAAATAAAACTAGAATCCTAGTTTTCAACGGAAAATAAGTACAAAACTCGTAAATTTTAAATAATATAAAGAAAAGTATTATTCCATAAAAATATTTACGATTTTTTATTAGTACTTAAAAATGAAATTTCATTTTTAAGTACTTTAACCAAATAAGGATCTGTAAGCTCCTCAATTGAAATGATATCTAAAGAACCTGTTACTTTTTTGGAATCATCTAGTTTTTTATATAACTCCCAACATAATTTGGGAAGTTCTCCTTCTTTATACTCTATTAATTTGTTTTTTATATAACTCGCAATTTTTTTTAAATCTCTGAATATTTGTGTTGGTTGTCCATGAGTAACAATAACTAATTCCGTATTTTTCCCTAATTTATTAACTTTTTCACTAGTTTTAATTACCAGAGAGTACAATCTTAATAAAACATCTCTATATGATTCACCATATTTTGTAAAAAATTGATTCAAATCAGGATACTTGTATTGACCATTTGCAAGTAATACAGGATCACCATATCTATAATCATAATTATCATTTTTTTCTCCATAATCTGAAGCGTGGGTTTCCTTAAGAAAAATTTTATCTGCAATATACAAACCTTCATATTGTTCGCCTTTAACATAATCTGTTGGTAAAACAAATTTACCCTGATCAATTTCTCTCAGGTCATTTTCTTGAACTGATAAACATCTTAAAGTCGAATCTTTTTTTAGAAGTGCATCAATTACCATTTGTGTACTTTGTTTTGCTCTAATTCTAGGAGATGTGACAAATAAAACAGCTTTTTTATTGTACTCTTTTAGTTCTTTGTATAACTGACCTGCAATCTCCTCAGCCCTATCTTCCTGTCCGTGAATTAAAACACCATCCCTTCCATATTTCTCAAGATCGTCAACTTCATCTAAATGTCTTATGACACTAACCTTTTTCTCTTTTCCTAAATTATTAAAATTTTCAATATGTTCCATAACCACGATATTATAAAGAAAAAATCATGTTTTTGCAATTAAAATTAATGGAAAATATAATTTAATTCCAGTTTGGCATTGTGTAAAACATTAGTGATATATTATAAATATATGTTATAATATAATCATAAAAATGAATAATCAATTTAAAAAAAATTCTATAATCACCAGAAGCTACAATGATATTGTATTTGAGGCTGACAAGGTTATTAAGGGAGTTACACGGGATAGATATTTAAAGGAAATAAAATGGTTTTTAGAAGCAGAAAAAATAATACCAAACAATACTCCATTAATTTTTACTTCAATTAAAAAACCAATTATCCGTAAAAACAATAAAAACCTTATATATTACGAAATGCAAGCAATTGATGGTAATAATTTATATCAATGGTCAATGGATAATAGAGATGAAGCAGAAAAAATTTTCGATCAGGTAATATCTTTAATTATGTTAATGCACCAAGAATCTAAAATGGCAAATGATGATGATATTATAATGATGTATTACTCAAAACCTAAAAAGGCAATTGAAAATTTTATTAAGGAAAAAATGCTTGACCCAGATGCATTAAGAATAAATGGGTTTCTCGTTCAGAATCCTGTTGTAACACTTGACAAAGTCTTTAAAGAATTTCGTGAGAGATTATTTAACACAAAATATTCTTTTATTCACGGAGACTTAACCATGAGCAACATTGTGATAGATCAAAACAGAAAAGTATATCTAATTGATCCGCGAGGCGCTTTTGGAAAGACAAAGATGTATGGTGATGTGCGGTATGATGTTGCAAAGTTGTTTTATAGTATAGTTGGAAATTTTGATTCTTTAAATAGTGGTCAATTTAAGTATGAATATAATCTTGAAACAAATGATCATATTTTCTCAATTGTTGATAATGGATTTAGTTCTTATTCTGACAAGATACTTAGTTTATTTAAAGAAGATTTAGAGATTATTAAATTTATCCATACTACTATTTGGTTGAGTTTAATACCACATACATCAAATGACAAAAAACAACAGCTTTGCACTTTTTGTAACGGGGTTTTATTATTAGATTTATTTAAATAATTATGCAAATACACACAAAAAAAACGAAATTATTTCTAGACTCAGTAATATATGATGAGATAAAGAAATACTCATGGATTATTTCCGGGGTAACTACCACTCCAACTTTTTTTAATCGCGATAAGGTTAATTTTGATGAATTTGCTACACAACTTAGATCTGATTATCCTGATTTAGAGTTACACGTCGAAGCCTTAGGTAATAATTCAATGGAGACAGAAAAAGAATTAAAGACCATTTTAAACAAACCTTGGTTTAGCATAAACAAAGTAGTTATAAAAATACCCGTTAGCTTTGATAATCTAAAAATTGTTTCAAAATACTCAAAAAATGGTGTTAAATTCAACACGCATTTAGTCTTTACTCCTTGTCAGGCATATTTGGCTGTACTTGCTGGATCTACTTATGTCTGTCCCCTTATTGGAAGATATGCAGACAATGTGTCTAAATTCTTTGGTAGAAATCTTCATGGTGGTGAGGATGATATTACCAATAAAGTACTAGTTGATATACTTAATGTCGTTGATAACGGGCAGGACAAACGGGTTGGTGTTATGGCTTCATCAATAAGGACTGTTGGTGACTTTTGTAATGCAGTTATGGCTGGCTCTGATATAGTAACAGTCCCAACAAATGTCCTTGAGGACTCTATTAAAAATGAATACACAGATCAAGGAATTTTAACTTTATTAGAAAGTGTAAATGTAAAATAGTATGGACAAAATAGTTCTAAGTAATAATATGTCTATCATTGAGGAAGTAATAAAAATATTGTCCAATGAGACTCGAGTGTTAAATCCGAAAGAGATTTTGTGGTTAGTGTTTGGAAGTTATGTAATAAATACAAATACAACAGAAAGTGATATAGACATCATCGGAATACATAAAAGTTTTATAAATAAAAAGAGATATGTTTTTAATCATAAAAATATACCAATTCATTTTAATGCGATTAATATGGATGATCTTAAAGATGATGGAGAAAGTAGGTTGTATGGGGGGTATTTTACAGGTAAGATTATAAATCCTCATATTTTTTTATATGGTAATAGTAAGGAAATTAATGATTCTATTTATAATGCAGGGAAATTTATCGGCCCACTGGCTGGTTATATAAGTAAAATTTCTACAGACACTTCATTTTCACAATCACAAATAACAGCTTTTGTGTTTATTGCTTATCTTAGTACTGATCCAAGTTTTGATTCATATTTTTTAAATTATTTTATCTCACAAGAATTTGAAAAAATATGGGAATGTTTGCAAAAAAATACAGTCAAGATGCTTATTATCTCTGGAAGTATTCAGCGTGTTGATAATAAATATATTTTTACAGATAGTTTTTTTAGTTACAAGGATTTTCACTTTGAAAGAATGAAGATTTCAGCAAGACACTGGAGTTACGGTGTTATTTGTCATGACAATGATATAAAATTTCCAGATACAATGTTCACTAAGGCAAATATTAAATTAAAAATTATTGATCCAGAGGGTAAAAAATATGCAAACATGGTGTATTTTCTTAAAGAACAGTCAGGCTTAAGTGAAATTTTTATTTAATACAATGCAAATAAATAAACTATATAGACAAGGAGTAAATGCTATTATTGTTGATAAAGATAGCAATTTTCTCTTAGTACAAAAGAATACATGGCAGGATAATATCTTAACTATTCCTGGCGGCGGAAAAGAGAATGATGAAACACCAGAAGAGAATTTATTTAGAGAGTTAGCGGAAGAAATCGGGGCAGAAAAAAAAGATTTAATTATTTTAGGTATAAGTTCTCACAACATAGAATATGATTATTCCATAGAGTTATCATCAAAAATCAACGGAGGGGAATACAGGGGTCAGTCATACAAACAATTTGTTGTAAGATTTATCGGAGATAAAGATAAATTAATATTTACTCCTAAAGAGTTTAGAAATCACAAGTGGGTAAAAGCTCAAGAATTGCATAAATATCTTGTTCTACCTAATCAATATAAAACTCACAAACAGGCAATCAATGAAATATTGCCGGGCATAATACAATGAAATTAATTACAATTGGAATTCCAACAAAAGAAGGGATACATTACAAAGAACTTCTTTGTTCGTTGTGTAAATCAATACTATTTTTGTCTGATGAAAGATGGAAATTTGAAATTATTTTTTGCATCAATGGTCTTCGTACAGACGAAACTCAGTATAAAATTAAATTAATTATTAACGAATTTCCAGAACTCAATATAAGAATCATCGTGCAAGAACCAAATTGTTTAGGAAAACCACTTGCAATGAAAAGAATTTCTGATGAATCTAGTGGGGAATTCCTTCTGTTTCTTGATGATGATATAGTAATTTGTCATAACACTATTAAAGATTCCATAAATGTTTTTGAAATTCATCCTAATATAAAATTAGTCAGTGCTACCCCTAAAATTGTATACCCAACCCCAATTTCATTCTGTAGGAGAATAATTTTTGATATATTAAATGTTCAACACATTTTCGATTTATTTATTTTTCCAGATCCATTTATTATTGGGCGTTTTATGATGTTAAGAAAAATAGATATGCCAATTATTCCTGCAGATATTATAAAAGATGATATGTATTTACAGATATTATTTTATCCCAATGTATTTAAAATTAAATCACACATTAAATACCAAGGTGTAATTTATTTAAAGGATTATTATACAAGGCTATTTCGTTTAATCGAAGGTGAAAAACAAGATTTAAAAAATATTAATAAAGATAAACTAAGACAATATTTTGATGACCCACTCATGAAAAGAAGACTAGATTTTAATAAAATTATTCATTTGAGGTTGTATTTTTTATTTTGTTTTATTTGTTATAGATTGATTAAGTTATTTGCTTTTTTACTACAACCACTGTTTTTCAACAAGAAACAAATAGGTTGGAAGCGTACAAATTAATATATCCAAAATCTATGAATCTAAAAACGAGGATTGATTTTTTTGAATTCTTTTAACCACATTCTTATAGATTCCAACTCAATTTTTCTGTCAGGATTTTTTTCAATAGTCTGGATTTCTTTTTTTGTAATATTCCAAGGTTTTAAATAACTAGCATAATGAATTATGTAAATGGGCTTTTTTCTTGATTTTAAAGAATAGCCAAAAAGTTTATTATATTCATCTAAATAGTAATGAATCATATTATATTTATGATCTAAGTGTAGCTTTTTATTTTGTTTCCATTTTGAGTAATATGAATTCAAAAAATCTTGATCACTGCCAGATTTTGGTGTAAACAGTGTTCCACCAGATTCTAGTGTTTCTATTTTACCAATTTTGTTAATCATATCTTTGAATGTTTTTGATGAAGGTTTTATAACCATCAAGCCACTATTAAAATGTGTCCATGATTTTTTTCTTTGCAACATACCTCCCGCATTTGTAGCAGACATGTGATCATATTTAAAGAGATCATCTATGTTCCGAAGTATTAACATATCTGCATCAAAATATACGATTTTAGAATATTTTGTTTGATTAAATATATTTAATTTTGAGTATGTTTTGAACCATCTATGTTTTGTGCTAACATCTGTTGGGTTATCTATATCTTTAAATAGTACTTCATATGAAATACGAAGTTTTTTTAAAATAAGTTTAGTTCTCTTTGAAATATTTGGTGTAAGTAATACTAAAAATGGATATTTACTTTTTGTTTTTTTATATGAAAAAAATAAAACGAGTAAGCCTTTGAGATAGTTATCTGTTGAGAGTACTGAAATATATGAATAATTATTTTGCATAGTTATATTATATAATTTTTTAATGAAATTAGCTGAATTTAATTTTGTTCTTTATATTATTATTGTTTTAAAAACTTACTGATTCTTTTTCGAAAGAAAATTACCAAAAGTATAATTACAAGTAAAAGTAAAATAAAAAAATAATTATTTGTTTTTACAACATCTTGTACAACATTTATAGGTCTTAGGACTTCTATTCTGGTATTACCAACTTTATCAATTGCTTTGATATATATAGATTGGTTAATATCTTGATTTTTTAATAAATATGGACTTTCAGTATTTTTATATGTACCCAATTCCCCTTCGCGTACTTCATAATGATCTATCCCCGAAATTTTATCTTGTGTTGTAAAAATCAAAACATTTTGACCATTATAAATATCGGGATTTTTTGTAATTTTTGGATTAAAACTTTCCGGCAATTCTTTGTCATCTATTACATCATCAAAAGAGAAAAAGTTAAAAATTTCATTATTAATTTTAGTATTTATTAATATAGATATTGGAATAGTTGTATTAACAACAGCACTACCTAAACCATCATTTTTAAGAACTCTGACACCACTAGCATTTATTTCTTTTAAACCTGCAGTTTTAGAGAAAAGTGTTATTTTAAATAAAAAATTATTATTACTATTAAAACCCCCAGGGGTTAATCCTGCAAAATGAATAGTATTTTGATTTGTTACACTTGGATTTTCAATCCAAAAATTTATAACTGAACCTCCAGAATTAATAGATTTAACATTTAAACCATTCAACAATATTATGTCCCCTTCTATCGCATTTATGTTTTCATTTTGTGTGTCAAGTCTTACTTCAACTACAAATTCTTCGTTTCGTGAAAATTGATTATTATTAGCATAGAAAAACAAATTACTAGCATTTGCAAAATATGGCATTATGCTAAAAAATGTAAAGAAAATGGTTATTTTTAAAAATTTTTTCATAAAAAATATAAATTAACCTGTCCAGTAATAACCCATTATACTAAAATCAACTAAGTCTACTTTATTGTCATTATTTAATTCTACATATGCTGGCGGTGCATATTTTTTATACCAAATACGCATAATAGAAAAATCCAAAAAGTTAACCCGCCTGTCGTGATTTATGTCAGGTCTTAAATATGAAAAACCATACGAATCTAATATAAAAGAATCTTTATTTATAACTATATTATCGATAGTGGTATTGGAACTATTTGTTAAATGCACAGGAAAACTTAATAAACTTGACCGCATTTTTTGCTTGTTCTCACCATATACTGAAAAAGTATATGGTCCTGTTGAAATACCATTGATTTGTGTATTAAAATTCCCATTCTCGTCTGCGACAATTGTAGATATTAATTGCCCATCTTTTAAGATATAAACTTTACCAAGTGGTATAGTATTTCCTGAAAAAATTACACCAGTTGTTGTAGGCAGTATTACCCCACCACCGGATGATGTTGGGGCTGGTGTTGAAGATGCTATACAACTACTAGTATTAAATGCACATAAAGATGTACAAGTAAGAGTTCCAGATGCAAAACCCTGCGACACACATGATGCCCCACCAAGATCGGCCCCGTCACATGATTCGCCAACACCAATAGTATCATCGCCACAACCCAAAACAGTTGCAGAAATATCTACATTTTCAGTTACAGCTAAAACAAAATTAGTAGTTCCAAAAATTAATATTATTAAGATGATTATAATTTTTATTCTCATTTAAAATAACCATATCAAATAACTAAGGTTTATATTCTTCGTCTTACAGGCTTTTTAACAGCTTCTGTATTATTTTGATTTTGTGTTTCAGTTTGAATTTGAGAATTGTTTTGAGAGTTTAAACTATTTTGCATTTCATTTGTATTTTGTTCGACAGCTATTTTACCATAATCACCATGCATTATTTTAGAAATCAACCAGTGTTTATAGCGACGGAAAATAAATCGCACAATTATAAAAACTAAAAATAAATCAATAATTATAAATATCAACAAATGCCATGGTAATACCCAAAATACGAAAGAGCTAAGAGCTGTCTCTTTTTGTGTACCATAAGTCAGTAACATTTTTGCTTTATAGCGACCAAATGCAAAATTACGCCACTCGTATTTGGCTTTAGTTAGAAAATTTTTGTTATCAAGATCTGTCGGACCAGCGGTACCACCGCGACCTTGCCAATTTGCTTCAATTTTACGAATACTGTTTGGCAAAATGTTACCCTCTACTGGGTTCGCAGAGATTTTTTCAGCAGTCATACCAAAAATGTTTTTCATTGCAATATCCCCTTCAGGCTTTATTCTGTCACCACCCGAGTTTTGGAAGCGATAATAAAATGATACAGGCAGGTGGGTAAAAAATGTTTGCTTGTCTTTGGTTGCAAATTCTAATATCCCCCCATTTTCATCAACATCACCATTTACACGCAATAGTACCAGCATGCCCACCTTGGCACCAATAGCCAAACTACCCGAATCAGTAGTAGGTGGTTGTGTGCCCCAAAAGACTACAGCAAAATGACCACCCGGGTCAGCATTTGCAGGAATTTTAATTTTAACTTGTACAATTTTAGACGAATTGGCGGGTAAATCAATAGATTCTACTGTTTCCATCCATGTGCCCAAACCCTCGGTAGCATTTACAAATGATGGGCTACCTGTTTCGCCTGAAGCTTCAAAATTGGCGTACGATGCATAATATTTTTCATCAGTATCGCGTTCGTTTATCAAAGTCATTTCTTGACTTAAAACTTGCCCTGGGTCACCGGCTATTTCCATACGAATTGGGGTCAAAGTCAAAGCCTGTGCATTGTAAAATGGCAAAAACAAAAAAATAAAAGCAGAAATAAAGATGGAAACAAAAAATACCCCACCTAGTTCAAATTTTTTTATGTTAAGTATTTTACTTGTCATAGTTTTTTAAAAGTTACCAGTTGCAATATATGTTAGAGTTGTTGTATACGCACCTGCTTCTGTTGTTGCGGTAATATTTGCAAGATAAGATACTGAAACTGTTTCAGTAGCAGTTGGTCCTGCTTGCGTAACTAATGTAGTTGCCGCACCTGCAACAAATTTCCAAGAAGCAGTTGAATCACGCTCATACCCAGATTCAATAGTTGCTGTACCATCAGTAGATGCAGAGATTCCAAATTGTTCAGTATTACCAACATCACCATCAGAATCATTTACGGTACCACCCATAGCAGAAATAGTATCTGATCCAGATGTTAATGTTGCACCATTATAAGAAATAGTATACCCACCCGTACCATTAGTTGCTGTAGCTAATGTATGTGCAGCTGTAGGAGTTGTTGCAGATGCATCACCCCCAGTTGTACCAGTAGCCCAACGACCAGTTGAAGTTGAAAGAGCTCCAAAACCAATAGTTACATCACTAATTGCAAAAGAAATGGTTGGAGTAACAGTTGCGGTAATTACAACTTGCTCATCAGCAATAATTGGTACAGTGACTGAACCTGAATCTGATGTAGTTGTAATTGTAATATTTGGTGTTGATGCTGTTGGATTTTGCATGTGAGCTGCGGCAATAGTGACAATAACTTTATGACCTGCAGCAATTGTATTTGTGAATGAAGTTGACGGAGCAGTAAAAGTAACAGTTGTTGTACCAGAAATTACAGCTCCCCAAACCGTTGCAGTACTAGGAGATGCTGCTATAGTTTCACTAGTGGAAGTACAAGCAGTACCACCAGTCACAACCGCAGTACCATTCTCAAGACCAGTAGTTGCTCCATGACAAATTTGTAAATCAGTAATTACAAGACCTGTTGTTGTAAATCCACTTGGAAATGTTATTGCAATCGTACCACCAACACCAATCGCTGATGTAGAAGTAAAAGCAATTTTATGTACAGAAAGTTGACTTGCTGCTTGACGGGACATTGTGTCAGATATTGCAGTTAGACCAGCCGCAGTTGCCGTATTTGGCAAAATAAATGATGTAGCAAAGACCAAAGCCAGCATCATAAAAATGCTAAGGGATTTTTTGCCAAAGAGCTTTAATTTTTTAGGTTTTAAAAATTTGCGAATCATGAGATGAATTTAAATAAAAATAATAATACTCTTTTTATTATATCACAATAGTTTAAAAACTAAATAGTTATCCACATATTAACCTTATTTAATCTGTTTTTAAATTACCAATAAAAAAGAGTGGTAGTTGGTTTTGTGTGTTAGTTTTACTGATTTTATCATTCAAATACAAAAAACTTATAAATGGCTCAAAATTTTTATATTCATTTACAAAGCTTTCTAGGCTTGGCACAATATTTTCCTCTTTTTTTAGTTTAACTTCACAAGCAATATGACTTTCATTTAAAACGGCAACAATATCAACCTCTAGGCCATTTTTTGTCCTCCAGTAATTGACACTATAACCAGACTTTACGAATTCTGAAACATTAACCATTTCAAAAATACCACCCCCGTCTGGTCGATCACATGGTGCCCTAAAATCAGAAAGTAATGTATTGCACAAACCGCTATCTAAAAAATAAACTTTAGGGGCTTTTACAATTTCTTTTAATTTGTTTTTAAAAAATGGTTTGGCACTATATGTAATATAAGTTTGTTCAAAAAATGAAAGATACTTTTTTAATTTCAAATGATCATAATTTGAAACATCTGTAAGTTTTTTGTACGGCACCAAACTACCCAAAGAAAGTGCAATGGTTTTTAATAAATCACGCAATGGCGAACTTTCAACCAAACCAAGACCTTCTTTAATATCTCGAAGAAAATAAGTATTTACAATATTTTTTAAAACTTCCTTTTTTAAAACTTCAGTTTCTGATAAAACAACTTTTGGATAACCACCATATTTTATAAATTCTTCCATATAAGGCGTAATAGTGGAAATTACTGTGTTAGATATATTTTTATTTGATTTTAAATAATTAGCCAAATCAACATTTCTAAAATAAATAAACTCATCAAATGAAAGTGGAAATAGTTCAAAAATAAAAACTCGTCCAACCAAATATTTTAAAGCTCTAACACTTATGTCAGCATGTGATGACCCTGTAATAAACATTTTTTTATTAGGCACTGTATCATAAATAAATTTTAAATTTTTTCCACCTTCTCTGGAATATTGAAACTCATCAATAAATATATTTTTATAAGGCTTTATATGTATTTCTATAAAAGCTTTTATATCACGATCAAATAGGTCAAGAGCGTCTTGATCCTCGAATGTCAGCCAATTAACGGATTTTAAATTGTTTGAAATATGTTTAAGTAGTGTCGTTTTACCAGCTTGCCGTGAACCAACTACAGCAATTATTTCAGCTGTCTCTATTAAACCCATTATTTTAGTTTCTAAATTACGCTTGATATACATAGTTATTATTAAATTTATGCTAAAATTAAAACTAATTCAAGTTTAGCATAAATACAATATATGCGCAAGCTATTTTAGGGTAAATAGTTATCCACATATTTAATTTAATGTTATAATAGCTTTATGAATAAGAATTTTATGGGGATTGGCACTGCTTTAGTTTTAATAATAGCCGGCTATTTTATCTACCAAAAACAAAACATGACTGAAGCTGAATTACTAGCTGAAAAAGCCATACCTGAAACGAAAGACTGGCAACGCTTTGATGCCAACCAATTTGGTTTTAACTTTATGAACCCTGATAATTTAGAGGTTAAAGTTCGGAGTGATACTATGACTGTGGGTGATATTACAGTAAGTATCGACAGACTATCTTGTAAAGATAAAAAACCAAATAAAGAATTAATAAATCCAATTACAATTTATGGCTATCCGACAATGATCAACGAAGCTGAAAATTTTGCGTACATTTGCAACAAAACCGGCACCGCGTGCCTGGACATTAGTTCAAACAATAAAAACAAAACCACCGAAGGCTATTTCCATGCTTTTGTTTCAACCCTAAATATCAATGAGGGCTTTGATAGAATTGAGTGTAGCTAATTCCCCTCTTGAGGGGTGGCTCGTAGAGACGGGGTGAACTGCATTTTAAATACATCCACCTCCACTTCGTGTGCTCCTGCCGAGGAGAATTTAAAAAATGCTTGACAAAAAAACTGGTTTTGCTATACTAGAATCATAAATAAGAAAAGAACCCTTGATATGTCCAGGCATATCCGGGGGTCTTTTTATTTTAACCTTAACTTATCAATAAACCCATCAAGTATTACAATCGGTACATTTGTGCGCTTTAACAAAAGTGATAAATACTTATTATTTGGAGAAACTATTGTTATTGGAATATTTTTTTCTTTTAAAAACTCAACGATACAATGATAATCACCATCCCCTGCGACCAGCAACGCTTTTTCTAATCTCTTTTCGTAAAAATCTTTTGCTATTGCTAGAATAAGCTCTCCATCTACATTACCTTTCGTTTTTCCCTCCTTATTTGTAATTGTCGGCCTAAAACAAATATCATAGCCGATGCTTTGTAAGTAATTATAAAGTTCAAAATTCTCGGGTATAAGACCCATAAAAAGTATAGCCTTACGAACTCCAAACTTATCACGCATCCAAGACATAAAAGACTTGTAATCAAGCTTCCACCCACTTTGACTAACCCCAAATTTTAAATTTGAAGCATCTATGTATGCGGTCCCATTTTTATTCATTGTCATATTATAACACAAATACCTCACCCCTATTGCCTTGTTGGCAAACTTTCCCCTCTCCTGATTAGTAGAGGGGAGAAAATTCTAAAAAGTGCCTGTCATAATATATGTAATGTCAGTAGAATACGAACCCGATGGCGTCACGGTAGAAATGTTGCCGACATACGAAGTGGTGTATACACAATCTGCGGCAGCTGAAATACTTGTAATTAAAGTTGTAGTATTTGAAACGAAGCTATAACTATTAACAGTGCCATAACCACTG
>MFUO01000032.1:0-2554 GCA_001786995.1 Candidatus Nomurabacteria bacterium RIFCSPLOWO2_01_FULL_33_17
ACTTATACTTGTACAGCCTGGGATTGTGTTAACTTCATTTAATACAGGAATTCCATCATCTGGTAGAAACATATCTATTCTTGCACTACCTATAATATTCAAACCTTGAATTGTTCTATTTACTGTTTCATAAATTATAGATTTTTCTTGATCTGTTAAGTCTGGGGAGATAACAAGACCGGTTTTACTATCATCTGCATACTTTTCCTCATAAGTATAAAAATTATTTTCTGGTGGCAATATTTCACCAATAACTTTTGAAATGTATTTCTCTCCATTTTTCTTAACAAAGACTGCAACTTCAATTTCACGCCCAACAATAGCACCTTCTATTAGGACTTTATTATCTTCACCACCCGCAATGTCTAAAGCGGGGATTAATTCCTTTTCATTTTTTACACACGATACACCAACGGACGAACCTGATCGTGCCGGTTTTATAAAAAGTTTTTCTCCATAATTTTTTATTAATTCATTATAATCCGGATAATTTTCACCTTTATACCAAACAATTCCAGGAGCAACTTTTACCCCATTGTGTTTAACTAATGATTTTGTAATATCTTTATCAAATGTAATCAAAGCTGTTTCCATACTTGGCCCAACAACAGGCAAATTACAAGCTTTTGCAAAACCTTGAATAACACCATCTTCGCCGGTAGTTCCATGAATAAGGGGATACAAGATATCAATGTTTATTTTTTGATCTTTTATTTCTATACTTGATACTCCATTCTGAAAATTAAAAACTGCTTTTTCTGTAAAAAAAGATTTTACTTCGTCTAATTTTTTAGGAATTTCATTTATCTTATCTAAGGTAGAATACCAAATACCACTTTTATCAATATAAACAGGCAAAACATCATAATCATCTCTTGGAAAATTTTCATAAACATTACTAGCTGAGACTATTGAAACTTCATGTTCATTAGACTGCCCACCAAAAAGAAATAATACTGTTTTCATGTAAACAGTATAACAAAATAGCTATTTTAGACCTACTTTCAGTAGTATACAATACACAGTTTACTGTATACTATGTACTATAAACTAAAATCCCACAAGTCCGACTTGTGGGATTTTTCTAAAATGAGCGAACCAAGTGTTTAAGAAATGCCTTACGGACATTGCAGGGAGTAGATCAAATTTTCCTCAGAAAATTATGTGTGCATTTCGAGAAGAGCTTAGCGAGCGAGCTTTACTGTGCGTCTAGGAATTCAAAAGTCTTTTCGTTTTTTAATTGACCTTCAACATATATCTTTGCACGAAGTGGGTCAATATCTTTATACATTTGTTTTAACTGTTCTACTTCTTTATTTATTTGTTCGGCATCTAGTATTATATTTTCCAGTTTTGCAATTTCGTCCAATGCTAGTTGTAACTTTACTCGTTTCTCAGCACTTGGTCGCCATTCAACTTTTATATCATCCATAGTTTTATTAACCATTTTTGCATACTCATCCAAACTCATTCCAGAATTTGCTAAATCAGATTCCATTCTGTATGCCATTCGTTCAATTTCGCCATCTATGAGCAAATCCGGAAGTTCTACCAACATCCCCTCTATTATTTTTTCACCAATTGCCATTCTTATACTGTCGCTGGCTATCATTTCTTTTTCTCTTAACATATTTTCACGAATTTTGTTTTTCAAATCATCCAATGTCTTAAAACTATCCCCAAAACTTTGCGCAAATTCGTCGTTAAGCTCGGGTAAAGTAATTTCACCACCCCCTGCCCCCTCCTTAGTCAGGCGGGGATTTGTAGCTTCACTCCCTCCCTCTGCCAAGGGGAGGGCTGGGGTGGGGTGTTGCTCTTGTGTGGTTTCTTTTTCGTTATGCTCTTCATCGTGCACACTACCATCCTCATGAACATGAGTTTTATCTTCCTTATCATTTTTACCCATTCGCATTTTTTGCAATTCAGCTAAAGATTTTTCAACTTCTTCATCTGTTAAAACAACTTCTTTTTTGTTCTTATTTTCATCTTTTGCAATTTTTTTATAATCTGGAAGTTTTATAGTTGGCATTACAGTAACACTAACCTTAAACTCCATAGGATTGTCTCGTGCAATTTTAGTTATATTTATATCTGGCCGGCCAATAGCGTCAGGTGCATGAATTTTAATAATATCACCATATTCTTTCATCAAAGCTTCTTCGGCCATGGCTTCTAAAATCGCCAAATCTTGAATATATTTTCGAGCTGTAGTTGGGGGAACTTGGCCTTTGCGAAAACCATCCACTTCTAATTCTTTAGCTAATCTTGCCAATGCAATTTCTTCGTGAATCACCAAATCCTCGTATGGAATTGTTCCAATAATTTCAACGCGACTATTTTCTAATTCTTTTTTTGTATATGTAGCCATATGTTAGGTTCTAGGTTCTAGGTTCTAGTTTCTAGGTTCTAGAAATTTAGCAACCCTTTGTAAATAATAATCTATTAATTTGTATAAGCGAGCTAAGTCTTTGAGAAATGCCTTGCGCAGAAGGTCCATCCTTCGAGCAGAGCAAATTTTTCCCAAAAAATTATGTGTGCATTTCGAGAAGAGCTT
>MFUO01000032.1:2574-6887 GCA_001786995.1 Candidatus Nomurabacteria bacterium RIFCSPLOWO2_01_FULL_33_17
CTTCAGCTTTTCCGCGATATCCTGAAATAGTTACAGGATATTTTGCTGGATCATCACATTTAAGTATTTTATATGTTTCAAAAAAATGTTTATACTCTTTAAGAGTATGTTTATTTAAATCAGCTAAATCATTTATATCGTCAAATCTTCGGTCACTAACAGGAACAGCAATTATTTTTGCATCACTTTCTCCAGAATCATTCATATCCATAATTGCAATAGGGCGGACAGCGACTAAAACTCCAATATTTAATGGAAATGTCGATAAAATTACTACATCCAAAGCATCACCATCTTCCCACAATGTTTGCGGAACAAAAGCGTAATCAAATGGATAAGGAGATGCATTATAATTTGCCCTATCCAGTGCTATTAAACCTGTTTCTTTATCAATTTCATATTTATTATGTGAACCTTTTGGTATTTCCACAATACAATTAAATTCTTGTGGAGCATTTTTCCCAATTGTAACATCATGCCATAAATTCATATTATTCTTCGTCTTCTGACGCATTAGCTTCTAATTCATCGACAACTGTATCTACAGTTAAAACTTCTTCGTTATTTGTTTCCCTAAACGATTCTTCGGAATCGTCGGGCGATCCAATAATATTGGATTTAGCCTCTTGCTCATTTTCACTAATTTCCTCAAAAGTGTCTTCTAAAATTTCTTCTTGACTTGTATATTGTGCTTCACTACCTTTGATATCAATTCTCCAGCCAGTTAATTTTGCGGCTAATCTTACATTTTGTCCACCGCGTCCAATAGCTAAAGACAATTGATCTTCCGGAACATCAACTTCGGCAGTATGCTCAGCGTCATCAATCAAAATATCAAATACGCGTGCAGGAGCCAATGAATTTGCAACAAACAATGCTGGGTCTTCATCCCATGGTATTATATCAATTTTTTCACCATGAAGCTCACTCATAACGGCAGTTACTCGTACACCTTTTTGCCCTACACATGCTCCAACTGGGTCAATACTTGTATCGTGTGAGACAACTGCAATCTTTGTTCTTTGTCCTGCTTCTCGTGCAATTGCTTTTACTTCAACTGTCCCATTTGCAATTTCTGGACATTCCATAGCAAATAAAGATTCAATTAATTTTGGATGAGTCCGAGATACTCTTATAGAAATTCCTCGTGGCCCTTGCTCTACTTTATACAAATATGCACGAATTCTTTCTCCTCGACGATAAAATTCTCCGGGAATTTGTTCTTCAGGAGTCATCACGGCAAAAGCTCGCCCAATAGCAATAGAAACCATTCCGCGTTCAATTTTGTCTACTACTCCAGTTACAATATCGCCTTCTTTTGCTCCAAATTCTTCCAAAATCACTTCTTGTTCGGCTTCTTTAATCTTTTGCATTATGACTTGCTTTGCAGTTTGGGCGGCAATTCGACTAAAATCCATATGTTCTTCCAAAGGAAAGATTATTTCATCTTCCAATTGTGCTCCAGATTTTATCATTTGAGCATCATTTATAAATATATGGTGTTCGTCATTATAACGAACCCGTGTTTCCGATTCATCAAAATCGTCATGCTCGGTTTCTTGATTCACAATACGCACCAAGGTATCATCCACAACAATTTTAACCTGATAAAAGTCTAATTTACCAGTCTCTACATCCATTCTAGCCTTTATAATTTGGCCTTTTTTACCAAAATCTTTCTTATAAGCAGCAGCAAATGCTTGTTCTATAGCATCTACAACCTTTTCATTGGAAATCTTTCTTTCTTCTCCTAATGCTTCTAAAGCATTTTTCATTGTCTTTAGGTCTAACATATTAATTTGTATTCTTTATTAACTTTTAATATAAATATAATCTAGCATATTGATAATACTATTGCAAAGGGCGGATATAAATTGTTATAATACAATTATATGAAAAAAATCTTATTTTTATTTGCTTTTGTATTCCTTGTTTTTATTAGCACCCAATCAGCATCAGCCGCAAATTGTTCAACATCCATAAATGGTACCAATATTGGAATTGATACTAGCCATGAATGTGTTGGTATGAAAGGCTACGCATGGGGGGCAGACAATACAAATGGTCAATTAGGTGGTATAGGTTGGGTTAGTTTTTCAGATTCTAGCACTACTAAAAAATACAATGTGGATTTTGACCGTGATACTTGGGAATTAAAAGGTTACGCTTATAGTGAAAACTACGGTTATATAAGATTTGGTGGTTTTACTGATAGTGAAGTTCCTTCTGGGCAAACATCTTGTGTATCAAATCCTAAAAATGCAAATAGCAATTCTTCTTGTAATGCTCACCTTATACAAAATTCTAATGGGGGATATGAATTAGTTGGTTATGCAAGACTTTGTTATGTTTTTAACAAACAAGATTGTACAGGAGGATACAAAAGTGAAACTGAACGAGGTGGCTACGATGGCTGGATAGGTCTAACAGGTTCTAGTTTTGGAGTAAATTATTATACAGGAACAAACGAATTCAAGGGTTTTGCTTGGGGTGGTGGTAATAATGACTCATCAAATTCAAATTACGCTCAGGGTATCGGTTGGGTAAAAATGGACCCAACTGGTGGCGGAGTTTCTTGTATCGTTAGTGCTGGTAAAGATTGTATTAGTGACAATGAAAAACCAATAGTTACATTAGTTGCCGATATACCAAATCCTAAATATAATCAAAATGTAACTTTAACTTGGGATATTTCAGGGGTTACATCTTGTGATGAAATTATTGTTACATCTAGTCCTAATAATAGTAACTGGACTACAACAAATCCTATTATCACAAATTTAAATGGACAACAATATATAGGACAAATTTTAACAACAACAACATTTGGAATAGCATGTCGTGTTGATAATGAATGGGGTAATGCTGGGGCAGTAGTCTCACCTACAAGATTTAAACCAGTATTAACATTAGATGCTACGAATAGCATTAGTTATGGTGGTGATGTAGAACTTACTTACACAGTTAGAAACAATCCTTTTTCATGTGACGCAAAACTTTATAATACAAATGAATCCAATATTACTCCTGTATGGCAGGGTACAGTCACTGGAAATGGTGATGAAACTTCAACACAAACTGTTCCTACAATTGATATACAAACTAATGTAACAACAAGTGGAATAATTACTTGGAGATTAGACTGTACAGACACTACTCCAAATCCTGATCCTACAGGTAGCGCAACCGACACAACTACTGTTATTGTTCCAGCTCCTGTTATGACATTTAGCGTAAAAGACAGAGGTACTTCAAGCCCAACTACAATTACTTGTACAAATACTGGTGTAGAAATTACATACAGTATAGACCCAACTACTGTTTACCCTAATTCTTGTATAGTAAGTTCGGGTACAGGATATTATACAGATTCAGATTGGTATTATAATAGCCCTACTGATAAAACTTCTATAATTGCCGACGGATCCAACCATACAATAAACACAGGATCAGTATCCCAAACTGGTAATTTACTTTATGGTTTCAAATGTTTACAAGTTGACCAAGTTGCATATTGGGCACAAGCTAAAAATCTGTCTCACAGCTGTACTGGTGGTAGTTTAGAAGTAACACCTGGAAGGACTTGCTACGAACCAGGGGAAACAGTATCCATAGGATATAAAGGCTCTGGAATAGAATCAGGTACTTGTAAAGGTGGTTTTGATAACCCAACTCCTACAAGTCTCCTTAACCCTGATATAGCAACTACATATAGATACGCAGAAATTAGAGCAAATTCCTTTACCACTCCACCTATTAATCATAGTTATACTGTTGCTAGCTGTAAAGAAACAGATTTCCCAAATAATACACCATTATCTAAGACTGTAAATTTCGATATCAAAGCTTCATGTCCCGCATGTACTGACAAATGCGATCCACAATGTTCAAATTACAATCCTAATCGTTGTGTTAGTCCAAAGTTCAAAGAACAATAAAATCTAAATGTTACCGCAAGACCAAATAACAAAATCTATAAAAACTTTTATAGATGAAAGAATGGGAAGTAGTACAGATCTAAAAAATGTATCTGCGGATTTGTCTTTACCTGTTTATTCAAAACATGGTGATTTTACAACTAATGTTGCACTAAGATTAGCAAAATTAAATCCACCCCAGTCTACGACCACCCCTCAAGAGGGGAATCCGAACATAGACAAGCCACTAGATATTGCGAAAGATATTGTTGAGCATTTAAAAAATGACAATGAAGTAAAAGATTTAATTAAAGATATAGAAATTGCAGGACCGGGGTTGATAAATATATTTTTATCTAATGATGCAAATAAAATTTTGCTACAAGCAATTTTAAA
>MFUO01000033.1 GCA_001786995.1 Candidatus Nomurabacteria bacterium RIFCSPLOWO2_01_FULL_33_17
TGTCCTAATACAGGGTTGAATTTACCTTTGTATATTTTTTTATATAGTACTTTAAAAAAATCTTTTCGTCAATATTTTGACTTTAATATCAAATATTGGTATAGTTTAGGAAATTGAAAACACTATGGAAACTCAAACTAAAACAGCAAGGCCAGCTACTTTGGGTCTTTTTAAAACAGTTGAAAAACTATTTAATTATTTTAATCCTGATGGGAAAAAGGTTTTCGAAAGAATCTTTATAGGAAAAGAATTTGATGGTTTTATTTTATCAAAAAAGTTAGGTTTTTTGTCAAATGATAAAGATATACTTCATTTGATAGATCCGGAAATTTTTAAGAATGGAAATTCAATACAAGCTCCAGCAACAATATCCTTTATAAATGGAGAAATAAATGTGTTTTATAGTTTTTTGTATGATCCACATTTTGAAATAAAAAAGTTTTCCGAATTAATTAAATTCTGGAATTGTCCGATAGAAAGTGAGAACTGGAAAGAAATTAATGATTGGGTTGAATTTAACCCAGGAGAAGTTTTTGAGAAAGAATATGATGAAGCAGAATTTCCGAAGATGTGGGAAGAACAACGATATCGTGTTATCACTCAATCTAGACATAAACATATTGCAAGTGTAGACTATAGTTTTTTCCCTTCTGTGGAATGGTGTATTTTAAACGAAAAGGTTGCAAAGACCGAAAAAATAATAGCCTGGAAATTATGGCAACCCCTTTAAAAGGGGTGTTTTTTATGTTAGGATATAGGATATAACAGTAATTGATACATAATATGGGATTAAAGAGTTTTATACTTAAAAAGGTGCTTAAAAGCAAAATGAAGGGTGTTCCCGATGATCAAATTGATGCAATGGTAAAAAAGATAGAAGAAAACCCAGAATTGGCAAAACAATTGAAAAATCTTGAGGATAATAAAGAAGTTAAAAGTTTGTTGGAAAATATTCAAAAAGAAACAGAAGAAAAAATAAAAAATGGAATGAATGCTGAAATGGCGCAAATGGCGGTTATGATGAAATATAAAAATGAATTTATAAAACATCGTGAAGCTTTGGAACCATTGATGGCTTTAATGGGTGGATTAGGTAATATAAAGATATAAAATAATGAAACTAAGTATAGGAATTGTAGGGTTGCCGAATGTTGGGAAATCGACGCTTTTTAATGCTTTGACAAAAAAGAGTGTGCCGGCGGAGAATTATCCTTTTTGTACTATTGATCCATCAGTAGGTATAGTTCCTGTGCCTGACGAAAGACTTGATAAACTTAACGAATTTAGTAAATCTTTAAAATGCCTACCAGCAGTTATTGAATTTGTGGACATTGCAGGATTGGTAGAAGGGGCAAGTAAAGGTGAAGGACTGGGTAATAAATTTTTGACTAACATAAAAGAAGTTGATGCGATATTACATATGGTAAGAGTCTTTGAGGATAAAGATGTAATACATGTTTTGGATAAAGTGGATCCATTGAAAGATATTGGAATTATAAATTTGGAACTTGTACTTTCGGATATGGAAAGTGTTTCCAAGAGAATTGCAAATTTACAAAAAGATGTGAAAAGGGGAGACAAAGAAGCAATAGCTGAAGAAATAATTTTAAAAAAAATAGAAAATATATTAGAGCAAGGGCATTTAGCCAGTGATGCAGATTTAGATTTGGACGAAAAATTTAAAATAAAGTCGTTAAACTTGCTGACTTTAAAGCCAATGCTTTATGCTATAAACACATCCGAGGCGACTGAAAATGTTGAATTAGATTTTGAAAAAGATTTAAATGCAATGAGTGTGAAAATTGACCCAGTGTTCGAATATGGCTTTGATGATTTAATTAAAAAAAGTTATGAGCTATTAGGCTTGGAGACTTACTTTACAACTGGCCCAGACGAAACTCGAGCATGGACAATAAAGGCTGGTAGTACCGCACCTGTAGCCGGCATGGCAATACACACTGATTTTAAAGATAAATTTATTCGCGCTGAAGTAGTCTTTTGGCAGGATTTACTAGATTCCGGATCATACCCCAATGCCCGCGCATCTGGCAAACTTGCAACTGTCGGCAAAGACTATATTGTAAAAGATGGCGATGTCGTAGAATTCAAAATATAACATCGTATGATATTATATTTTGAATTCGAAGATTCAGAGATTCGCCAACCCAGCGAATTGTGGAATAAAGTTGAGTTTAAGATTTAATTTATAATAATTATGACAGTAGAAAATTTTAATTTAGAAAATGGTATAGAAAAGAATGAAGAATCTTTAATTAGTAAGGATTTTTTTGTTTTTCAATTTGAGTTTGCAAAAGAATTATATAATAAAAAGAAAGAAAATGATCAAACCATTAATTTACTCAATGTTATAAATAGTGTTGCACCAATAATAAGAGAACAAGTTTTAGAATATGATGAAGATAAATCCATTTTTATAGAGCACCTAAAGGCTGGTATAACAGAAGAAAATTTAATAGATAAAGCTTACGAAACATATCTACAAATAGAAAAGGAATCTGATAGATCTATTATTTATGGTCCAATACAAAAATTTGGTCCTTTATCATATGTAACCTATGAAGATAATAATTTAAATGAAAAACCTCTTAAAGATAATATTTCTTTTCATTTTTCAAATAATTATGATATGACTCCGAGACAACTTTTAAATATTGAAGAAAGAAAAAAGATATTACTAATCTTTTGAAAGATATAAAATTTAATCATCCTAATACAAAGACACTTTCAACTGCATCATGGCTTTTAGACGCAATACCTGAGACTATTGCTCAAAAATTATTTCCACAATCTTTCATTGATTCAATGCGTGTTAAAGAATCTAAAATTGGTTGGAGTTTGGGGACTATGATTTGGGGTCAATTTCTTGATGCGCGTGGTAATTTAAAAAAACAGTTATCAGATGAATTATTAAAAAATCTAAAAAATATGAAGAAAGATGAGTATCTTATTGATCTTCTTAAACCACCACTTCATAAACCAAAAAGTGCAATAACTAACATTGAAGATTTCTATGTTATGTACAATGTTTAAATTTTAATTAACTTCTTCCCAGTTAAAATTGTCTTTTTTCTTTAACCAATTTTCGTAAGCTTGATTTTTAAATATTTCGGCTGTTGTGTTGTTTATACCAAAGCTGTAATTGTAAAGTGCTACGACCCTTTTTAAGCCCTCTGTAAAAAGTCTTTGTTTATTATTAGGATTTTGTTTATTTGCAAAACGCATATAACGGTAAATTTCCTTCATTAAGTCGCCAGGTGTTGGGTTATAGTTAAATTGCTTGAATTCAAAATTATTAGATTCCCTGCCTTGTCGGTAGGCAGGTATAGAAATTTCTTCTTTTAAGATAGGAGAATTTTTAACTATTGCAGGCGCATTAGCTAGATTTAATTTATATTGCATCTCATTTCCTTTCATTAATTTATTATATCAAAAGCTATATTTTTATGCTATATTTTAAAAATGCAAAATGATTGGCAAAAGGCAGAAAATGTTTTAAAACAAGGTGGAATTGCTATTGTACCAACAGACACTTTGTATGGAATAGTAGGGAGTGCTTTTGATAAAAAGGCTGTAGAACGGATTTATAAAGTTCGTGGGCGCAATAAAAATAAACCGTGCGTAGTCTTGATTTCAAGTATTAAAGATTTAGATAAATTTGGAATTAAACATTCTAATATTCTGCAGAATGTGAGAATGTTTTTAAATAAAAAAGTTAGTGTAATTTTGCAAGTTTTGTCAGATAAATTTAAATATTTACACAGAGGTAAAAAATCTCTTGCTTTTCGGTTGATTACACCCAGAAATAAAAATCTTTTTAATATTTTACAAACTGTTGGGCCACTAATTGCGCCAAGTGCAAATCCCGAGGGCTTGGAACCTGCAAAAAATAGAAAACAAGCCCGTGTATATTTTGGTAAAACTGTAGATAGTTATGTATGTAGTGGAACTAAAATAGGAAAAGCTTCAACTATTGTAGACTATACAAAAACTAAACCTAAAGTGGTACGACAGGGGTCAGTGATGATTATTTTTTAATTAATTTTACAACTTTTTCGGCAAGGAGTTTGGCTTTGGGTTTTGGAGTTTTTTGAATTTCATCAATGTCTTTTTCAATTTCATCGACATCTTCGGAAATTTCTTCAATGTCTTCGCTTATTTCCTCGATATCTTCTTGGATATCTTCAATATCTTCCGAGACTTCTTCTAATTTGGATGCTTGACGATTTACAGACATTTGAATAAATATGGAAAGGTATATTGCTTCAAGAGATACAATCGTTGTTAAAAATAACATAACAGTGTCAGCCTCTACACCAAAAACTATTAAAAGAACAAAACCAATAAATAGTAATGTATGAGCAACAAGAGATTTTGTAGAACCAATCCAGCGGGTTACATTATGAGCCCCTTTTTCTAAAAGAAGTGATGGTTGTGTTTTCGAGGATTTTTGTTTTTTATTAGGTTTTTTTGCAATCATTGTTCCAGTATACCAAAATATCGTTATTTTTGCTATACTATTTCTATGCAAAAAGGTAAGAAAAATAGCCCAATATATGACCATAAAAAGATTGAATCTAAATGGCAAAAAGACTGGGATAAAAATAAAATTTATAAAACATTAGATACACAAAAGGCAAAAAGTAAAAAGAAAAAACCTTGCTATGTTTTAGATATGTTTCCTTATCCATCAGGTGTTGGATTACATGTTGGGCATCCACGAGGTTATATTGGGTCCGATATTTATGCTCGGATGAAGCGTATGCAGGGCTACAATGTGCTTCACCCTATGGGCTATGATGCTTTTGGACTACCTGCCGAGCAGTATGCAATAGAACATAAAATCCATCCTAAAAAAGCTGTTGAAATTAATGTAAAAACTTTTGAAAAACAATTATCTATCATTGGGCTTTCTTATGATTGGAGTCGTAAGATAAATACAACTGATCCTGCATATTATAAATGGACACAATGGATATTTCTTCAACTTTTTAATTCGTATTATGATACGAAAAAAAATAAAGCATGTCCGATAAAAGATTTGATAAAAACTTTTGAAAAACAAGGTAATAAAAATGCATTTGCTTTTTCAAATCAAAAAGATATTTTTGATAAAAATGAATGGAAGAATTTTACTGAACTTAAAAAACAAAACATATTAATGAATTATAGGCTTGCCTATGAAGCCGAAAGTGAAGTTAATTGGTGTGTCAAATTGGGGACAGTATTGGCCAATGATGAAATAGTAGATGATAAAGATGGAAATCAAGTTTCCGAACGAGGAGGCTACCCTGTAGAGAAATTAAAAATCAATCAATGGAGTATGCGGATTACTGCGTATGCTGAGAGATTACTTTTAGGTTTAAAAGATTTGGATTGGGTAGATTCAATAAAAGAAATACAAAAAAATTGGATAGGAAAAGAAATTGATTTAAATGGAAAGATAACTTTTAAAATGCATGATGCTATATTTGCACGGCAACGATATTGGGGTGAACCTATTCCGTTGTATAGAGATGCCAATGGAATAATTCATGAGGTTAAGAAATTACCATTAGAACTACCATCTGTTAAATCATACGAACCAACTGGCCGTGCCGAGGGCCCCCTAGCTGGAGTTGCATCATGGGTAAAGTCAGGTTATGAGACCAATACAATGCCAGGATGGGCCGGATCAAGTTGGTATTTTTTGCGATTTACTGATCCTAAAAATAAAAAAGAAATTGCAAATAAAGATAATCTTGATTATTTTTTTGGAAAATCTGGTGGTGTAGATATGTATGTAGGTGGGGCCGAGCACGCAACTGGGCATTTACTATATGCTCGTTTTTGGCATAAATTTTTGCAAGATATTGGGCGAGTCAAATCTGGCGAACCATTTAAAAAAATGAAAAATCAAGGCATGATTGGTGGTGTAGATGGACGCAAAATGTCGAAACGATGGGGCAATGTAGTTAATCCTGATGAAATAGTAAAAGTTTACGGCGCGGATACCTTGCGCGTGTATACTATGTTTTTGGGACCCTTTGATTCACATTTACCTTGGAATACAGAAAACATTATGGGTTCACGCCGATTTATTGAGCGTGTTTGGCGAGCCTGTAATCATGTAATAAACGAAAAGAAAAAAACAAATACAGATGTATTATATTATTTACAAGATTTAATTAAAAAAATAGAATCTGATATTTTAGAATTTAAATTTAATACTGCGGTTTCAAGTTTTATGATATTTCTTGGACTTCTTGAAGAGAAAAATTATGAAATTACAAATGATGATTTTTTGATATTTATTAAATTATTGGCACCATTTGCACCATATGTAGCTGATGAAATTTATCAAAAATTTTCACCAAACACCAAACAGCAAACAGCAAAAAGCATCCATTTATCTGACTGGCCAAAATCTAAAAAATTAAAAGACCGAAAAATGTTACAAAAAATAATCGTTCAAGTAAATGGTAAATTACGAGGATTTGTATTTGTGCCAGAATTTTCAGACGAGGCATATGTAGTTGGTCAAGTACTACACGATGAGAAATTGCGAAATTATATAGAACACGGAGTCCGTACAAGGACAATTTATATACCCAACAAAATTATTAACTTTGTTATTAAAATTGCAAATTAAGTTGATTTTTGTGCTATAATATAAATTATAATAAATTAATATAATAATATGGAAGAAAATTATACTATAAAGTCAAAGTTCGAGAAGATTGGGTTACTAGCTATTTCATACAGTGTTGGTCTATCTCTCGTATTTTTTATACCATTTCTACCTTTTAGTCTAGTTTTTGGTAAGGGTATATTGTTAACCTTTGGTGCATTTTTAGGAATTATCTTTTATATTCTTGACTGTATAGCTTGCGGACGATTTATTTTGCCTGCAAGTAAAACTTATATATTTTTTGCAATTACTATATTTTTAGCTTTTATAACTTCGTTTTTTGTACCCAATACAGTAAATTCATTTATAGGTACAGGCTTTGATTTTGGGACAATTTCAACATTATTAATTGCTTTTGTTTATTTCTTCTTATTTTCTATTTGGACTCGTGCTATTGATTTTACAAAACACATAAGTAAAACATTTTATATAACATGTTGTATTGCTATTTTATTTGTAATTCTTGAAATTATTTTTGGTATAACTAAATTAGTTCCAAATATGTTTTTGGGTATTTCAGGATCGAATCTTGTAGGCTCGTTTAATGATTTTGCGATAATTCTTGGAGCTTTTGTATTTGTTAATTCTCTTGTAATTGAGAATAAATTTTTGCGTAAACCTGTTAAAATAGGTGCAATCTTAATCTTAATCTTAAGTTTGATTTTACTTTTTATAATTAATTATGTCTTTATTTGGAAATTAATTGGACTTTTTGGTTTGTCTATGTTGATTTATCGTTTGATGCCAAGAAATTTTAATATTGAAAATTCTGAAAACACAAAAAGAAAGTTTTCGGTCATTGGTTTTATTTTAATAATTTGTGCATTTGTTGGTATTATTGGGTCAAATAGTATCGCCAATTTAACAGCACAAAGACCTTTGTATTTTATAAATAATGAATCACGGTTGACACTTGCATCCAGTATTTCTGTTATAAAAAATACTTATTATAAACATCCTTTTATTGGGGCAGGGCTCAATAGGTTTAATCTTGCTTGGGAGTCAAGTAAATCACAAATATTGGGTGGTAAATTTTTGTCTTCGCCATATTGGAATATAAGCTTTACTCATGGATTTGGAATATTTTTTACATTGATTGCAACTTTGGGAGTATTTGCAGGAATTGTATTTATATATTTTATGATATTAATTTGTAAGAAAATAATATCCTTATTTGGTAAAAATTTAAGTTCAACTGGTAAATCAAATACATTGTTCATTTATAGCACATTGTCATTGTATAGCTTGGTTATATTTTTATTTGATACACCTAATACTGCAATTTTTATAGTGATATTTGCATTTTGGGGAATATTGTATTCTTACATTGATAATTTAAAAAATTTAAACAATAAAGTTTTTAGTT
The DNA here is from genome assembly GCA_001786995.1 of Candidatus Nomurabacteria bacterium RIFCSPLOWO2_01_FULL_33_17. GTDB lineage: Bacteria > Patescibacteriota > Minisyncoccia > Phycocordibacterales > UBA9973 > 2-01-FULL-33-17. Next base: position 8,055 of record MFUO01000033.1, read on the forward strand.
TTATACATGATTCCAGATATAGCTTTTTTAGTATTTTTTCATTGATGATTTTACTTATTTTAAACCTTTATGGGGGGTATTATATGTCGCGATCTTTTTATGCAAATTATCTTGTAAATAAAGCATCTTTGATGACCGCGAATTCTCTCGGAATTGATATGGGAGAATCATATATTAAAAAAGCTCTTTCTATTCATAAATTGGATTCATATGCGCGAGCATTATCAAATGTTGAGGTTCTTAAAATAATTTCAATAATAAATGATACAAGTAAACCACAAGAACAATTACGAAGTTTGCTTACTGAAACTATAAATTCTGCTGCTGAAAGTGCAAAGCTTTCCGTTGGGATGGATCCATCTAATTATCAAAATTATTTATCAATTTTGCGTGTTCAAGAAGTTTTAATTTCTTTTGGAAATAAAGATGTGTATAATGATGCAATTGCTATTTCTAATAAAGTTTTAACACTTAATCCAAACAATCCAGGTGTAATAATGCGCCAAGCAAAAATAGCTGTTAGTGCAGGGGCATATGAAGATGCAAATATATTTATTGATCAGGTGGTTTCTATTAATCCATATTATATTGATGCTTATATATTGCGTAGTCAAATTCATGTAACACTTGGCCAAACAGATTTGGCATTTAATATTCTTGATCAAGGAATTTTACTAAATCCACAATCGGGAGATTTAATGTATCAAAAAGGATTATTATTTATTAGCATCGGAGACTACAGTAATGCTGCTGAAGCATTTGAAAAAGCACGAAGGTTGTCACCAAATAAATTGAATATTTATTCATCATTGGCTGGATCTTATGAAAAAATAGGAAATAAACAAGCTGTAATTGACACACTAGAGTCTGCAAAAAAATATGTAAATAATCCAGATGAGATAAATAGTTTGATTGCTCGTGTAAAAAACGGAGAATCAATATTTAATACTGCAAGTGTTACAACTGATGAAAAAGATTTGAAGAATGAATAGTGCATTGTTTTTAGCTATTAGTTCTTTATTTTCACAAATCCTGGGATTTATAAGGGATAAATTATTGGCGCATATTTATGGAGCTGGATTTTTTCTTGATTCATATTATGCAGCATTTCGTGTCCCGGAATTTATGTATTTGTCTGTAGGTTCATTTGTTAGTTCGGCAATTTTGGTTCCACTTTTTTCAAAGAAATTATACGATGAAGACAGGGTAATATGGTTTCAAAAATTGTGTACAACATTTATAATTTTTTTCATAATTATTTATGGGATTGTTATATTGTTACTACCATATCTTTCCAGTGTTTTTTATGGGCATAAAGATTTTTTATTTCAACAATCTGTAACCATATATGGGTCTATACTTTTAGTTTCAACATTTTTTTTATCATTATCGTCTATTATTTCCAGTGTTGCCCAACAAAGGCGAAAATTTATTGTTGTTGGTATAGCTCCAATTTTATATAACTTGGGTACAGTTATTGGGATCGTATTCTTGCGACCATTATGGGGTATTAGTGGTGTATGTATAGGGGTTGTTTTAGGGTCAGTTTTACATCTTGCAATTCAAATGCCAGTAGTAATACGAGAAGGGTTGTTTGTCGGCTATGGGTCATTTATTTTAAAAGCATTTTCTTTTAAATTATTAAGCAAAACATTGGGTAAATCATTTTTACGAACATTGTCTTTGGTTTTTTCGGCTATTAGTTTTTTTCTTATTACTTATTTCGCTTCACATTATCAAATAGGGGCTATAACTGTGATATCTTTAGCATTTACTTTACAAACAGTTTTTCATACGATTATTGGTGTGTCGTATACGACAACTATTTTTCCTGCATTGTCCGATGCTTATGTTAACAAAAACCACATATTGTTTGATTTTATACTAACTCGTGCCTTTAAAAGAATATTTTTAATATCGATGATTTTAATGGCTCTTATAATATTGTTTCGATTTGAAATAGTTTATATTCTTTTTGGTAGCGGTAAATTTACAATGGCAAATGTTGTATTAACAGCGGGGGCTTTGGGTATATTTACAATATCGTTATATGCACAAAATGCGATTCTTTTAATATCAAGAGCAGCATATGCCAAAGGCGATTATGTTTTGCCATTAGTTACAAATATGATATCTGCTGTGGGGTTATTTGTTATGGCTCTTTTATTTGAACAAAACAAATACTTGTATTCTTATGGTGTATTGTTGATTCCACTGGCCTATACAATAGGGCAATATATTGCCCTGGGTGTATCGTTTAGTATTCACCAAAGAAAGAGAGAAATTAAAAGTCCACATTTGGGTTTTGTTTATATGTTTAAAATAACATCTTCGGTTTTTGTGGTTGCAATTGTATGTCGATTTATTTTAGAAATGTTTTTATTTGGTAAAACAGGAATTATAATTCATCTCGTGTATTCTTTATTTGTATTCTTTATTTTTTGTCTTTTTTCTTATGTGGTTTTGGGATTATTCAAAGACGAGCATATACAAAATGATAGACAAAGTATCAAGAATTTTATAAAAAAATCTTTTCTTGCTCTTTTACCCAGATTTCGTTAGAGTGTTACTACATATGGAAATTAGAAATTTTAGCATTATTGCTCATATTGATCATGGTAAATCTACTTTGGCAGATCGTCTTTTAGAGGCGACTGGGACTATTGCTATGCGTGATATGAAGGCCCAGGTATTAGATTCTATGGAGCTCGAGCGTGAACGCGGAATAACTATAAAAATGCAACCAGTACGAATGTTGTATACCCCAACCCAATCTAAAACCTCTAATCTTAAACCTGTAACCTATAACCTAAATTTAATAGATACCCCTGGACATATTGATTTTTCATATGAAGTATCACGAGCCATGCAAGCCGTAGAAGGTTGCTTGTTATTGGTTGACTCTACTCAAGGTGTTCAAGCACAAACTTTGACCACACTGGAAATGGCACAAAAATTGGATTTAGTTATTATACCGGTTATGACCAAAATTGATTCACCATTGGCAAGACCTGATGATATAAGTAAAGAAATAGTAGAGCTTTTAAATATTGACCCGGATACGATACTTTCTGTTTCTGGTAAAACAGGGCAGGGTGTAGATGTTCTTTTAGAAGAAATAGTAAAAAGAATTCCACCACCCAAAAATGATATCGAGGATTTACCAAAAGCTTTAGTTTTTGATTTCAAATATTCGGAACACAAAGGTATTGTGGTTTTTGTAAGAATTATTTCTGGGATTTTTAATACAAAAATGACGATGCAATTAATTGGTGCAGACGAAGTTTTTTCGCCAATTGAAGTTGGAATACTTTCTCCAAAAGAAATAAAAACAGAAAATTTAAATCCAGGAGAAATTGGTTATATTGTTACTGGTATTAAAAAGCCCGGGGTCGCATCTGTTGGAGATACGATTACCGATGTAAAAAGAAAAGGTACGCCATTGCCTGGATATACTCAACCCAAAAGTGTTGTTTGGGCGTCAATTTATCCGGAATCACAAGATGATTTTTCTAATTTAAAAACAGCACTTGAAAGACTTCATTTAGAAGATGCAGCATTTAGTTTCGAAGAAGAAACATCTCTTGTATTAGGTAGGGGATTTCGTATAGGATTTTTAGGAATGCTTCATATGGAAATAATTACTGAAAGACTTCATCGTGAATATGATTTAAAACTGATTATTACATTGCCAAGTATTGCTTATAATATTTATATAAAGGGAAGTGATGAGCCAAAGATGGTTTATACACCAATAGCATTTCCTGATGATGGTAGTGTTACGCGGGTATCGGAACCATGGGTTATGGCGCGAATAATATTGCCGGTAGAATATATTTCACCATTGATGCCATTGTTATATGACCATGAAGCCGAAGTTATGGATACTATTAATTTTGGTAGAGGACGAAATGAGATTGCAATGGTTATGCCATTGCGCGAACTTATGCGGGGATTTTTTGATAAATTAAAAAGCGTCTCATCGGGTTATGGGTCTATTGCGTATGAATTTTTAGAATATAGAGATGCAGATGTGGTGCGAATGGATATATTGATAAATAATGAAATTATACCTGCATTTTGCCGAATTGTATCTCGAAGAAGTGTAGAGCAAGATGCGCGAACTGCAGTAGATATGTTAAAAGAATACATGCCTCGTCAACAAATAAATATTAAAATCCAAGCTCGAGCTTTGGGTAGGATAATTGCATCCGAATCTGTAAATGCATTTCGAAAAGATGTGACACAACATATGTATGGTGGGGACATCACTCGTCGTATGAAGTTATGGGAAAAGCAAAAGAAAGGTAAAAAGAAAATGCAAGAATCCGGCAAAGTAAATATCCCACATGATGTGTTTTTAAAAATGATAAGGAACGAGAAATAAATCACAAGGTTCTAGTTGCTAGGGGCTAGTTTCTAAAAGCTCACCCCACCCCTGCTTTCAGCTAGACCCTCCCCTTAGCAGGCGGAGGGTTTTGCGACAATTCTGACGGCCGTCAGAATTGTCGCAAAAAAATCCCCCAGCTGTTTTCACAGCCAGGGTATATTGATATAGGTAAGGGTGTTTATGTTGGGAATTTGATTCTTATTCCGAGCTCTTTTAGTAATTCTATGACTTCTAGAACTGGCATTCTTTTCTGCCAACTATTTGCCTCTTGGAAAGAAATTTTCTTTTCATCTAAAAGTTCCTTTATAACTTTTTGGACATCTTCCCAATCTGGGTTTTCTCCAAGTTTAAATGACCATCCAGGGTTATCAAGCCATTTATTTAGCCCAATATTCAAAAGAAAATATTTTTTTGCAATCCTTTTAAGAATTTCAAATTGAGTTCCAAGACTAAGACTTTCACCTTCTTGTGAAAAAATAATTTTTATATTATTGCAATTGTAATAAATTAAATAAATTTTATAAACCCCATCCAATTCTTTTGGTTCAAAGATATAAACAAGGTTTATTAAACCATTCTTTGCTTCTTCTTTAAAATATCCGTTATCTTTGACATCATCAAAAACACGAAAAAAATGTACATCTGGGTTCACAAGTTTTCTGTAATTTTTAGCAGTTACTCCTTGCATATAATTCACTGAATCTTTCATATTTTGATTTTTCTTTACAATACCACAAAAGATTGACTGGTGCAAATTGTGGTCACCCATAAATTTGTTGACTCAAATTTTGCTCGACTCCACCTCGTGGTTTTTGGCCTTTCACTATCGTTCAAACAAAAACATCACTGCGGTCGACACAAGCTAAAAATCCCCAGCAGTGGGGATTTTCTTTACGCTTGTGTCTCTGGCAGGAATCGAACCTACAATTACTCCTTAGGACGGAGTAGTTATATCCATTTAACTACAGAGACAGAATTAGGGCTAAAAAGCCCCAGAAGGGGCTTGGTTAGTCGGTAATACCTAGTAGGTCATTTAGTACAGGTTTGTTGAAACCGATGATTACATCGTTTTCTACCTGTATAACAGGAACACCCATTTGGCCAGAGATTTTGATCATTTCTGTCCGAGCTTCTTGATTTTCAGCGACATCAATGTCAGTAAATTCAATGCCTTTTTCTGTTAAATATTCCTTGGCCATGTGGCAAAAATGACAACTGGGAGTGCTATAAATTGTGATTTTTTTCATATATAAAATGTATTACTGATAAAACGAAGGGACATATAAAAGAATCATGCTAATAATAATCAAAACGACAGCGATAATAAAAAGTACGCGTAATCTTTTTTTGGCTTTTGTGCTAAACATAGTATATACTTTAACATATGTTTGGTAATTTACGCCAGCTTTTTAATAATCCTGCAACCCGCCCTGTTATTGTCAAGACAGTAATTTTTGTTATTCTTTTAGGAATCATTTTTTATGCCACATTTGGTATGGCAAAGTCATATTTAAATACTAGAAGTCAAAAAATTAGTAAGGAAAAAGAATTGAAAGATATGCAAGTTCGGCTTGACACTATCGTTGGTGAATCTACAAAAAATGATGAATTCCAAAAGGAAAAAATAGTCCGCGAAAAACTTCACCTAACCCGCCCCGGCGAAGATTTGATTGTAATTATACCGAAAGAATAAGACTTTTAATTATAAATATTTTATGGTATATTAGTTATATGGGACCAGAAGATAAAATCATATTAGAGCAAATCAAAACTCAAGTTATGGAAAATAACTTGATGATGAAAAAGATTTTAAAACAAAATCAAATTGCTTTATGGTCCAAATTTGCATACTGGGCATTTATTATATTGCTTACTGTTGGTGCATTTGCATTAATAAAACCACTTTTAGGTGGATTAAGTTCGGTTTACACACCCAATGGAATAAATGCTTCTATAAAAACATTAAGCAACCCCGATACTATTAGCAAACTACGAGCGGAATTAGAAGGTTTGTAAAAGAGATTTTTTAAAAAATAAAATAATGCCTAGGTAGCTCAGTTGGTAGAGCGCTCGCCTGAAGAGTGAGATGTCCCCAGTTCAAATCTGGGCCTAGGCACCACAACCTGATTTTATGTAAACTATATCGACTTTACGCGGATGCTTGCGCGTTTTTGTTTGTCGATTTTTGGGAGTTTGATGATGATTAGGCCATGTTTTTCAACGGCTTCGGCTTCTTCGGGTTCGACTTCGGCCGGCAGGGTAATCATACGGGAAAATGAACCCCAATATAATTCACGAACAAAATAATTCTCATCGATAATATTTTGGGAAGTGGATCTTTTGCCTTTGACTGTTATTGAATCACGGGTGATAGAGATTTGTAATTCGTCGGGGCGGACACCGGCAACAAATGCTTGGACTATTATTTCCACTTCTGTTTGATAGACATCAATAGGTAGTTCGCCATCTTCTTCTTCGTCTTGATATGTATGAGAAAAAGGATCGTTCTCTTCGGTAACTTTTAAATTTTTGCCAATAGCTGGTCGTGAATTTTCAACATTGTTTTCAGATGCAACAAATTCGTCGTCATTGTTTGTACGCATTGAACCGGTGAGTCTTTCGAAAAAAGATTTCTTTTTTGCATCAGCCATAAAATATTATTTAATTAGTTTGCCCCTTTAAACGGCGGAGTTTTTCGAAAAGGAGTATGCTTATAATTGTAACCACCCACAGCAATCCAAAGATTCTAAAAAATTGTTGATTACTAGCATTCATTATAAATAAATTAAAGACACTATGCAATGTTATTGCGGCAACTAATCCACCAAAAAGATAAAGATACATGTTTTTCCATTTTTGGAAATAGGATAATCCAAGACCAATACCAACCATTCCTGTTGTAACAGCATGTAATAATGTCGAACCTAAAAATCTTAAATTACCTGTTAATGCACGAGTAGAAATGTCGCTAATAATTTCCGGGTTCATTAAAAATAAAATATTTTCAAGCCCAGCAAAACCCAATGCTCCGGCGATGAGATACATAGGAAAATCTATTGGGTCATTAACATATGTATTTTTTTTAATAATTATAAATACTACAAAAAATTTTACAAATTCCTCGATAGCTGCCCATGCTATTGTAAGAGATTTTTGGTCTTGAATATATGGTTTAATAGCATGCTCCAGTGGTACTGCAATTAACAAAGAAAGCATACCAACCAAAAATACTATTAAAACTAAACCCCAAGGCTCGCGGTCACCACGCTCTTCAGAATTGACCCAAAATATAAGCCAAGCAATAGCCGGAATTATTCCACCAAAGATGGCGCTAAAAGTTTCGCGATTAAAGCCTAAATTACCCATGGTGATACAATTAATGGTAATGTATCTTTTTCATTTATTATTTGCCAAATTTCTTCGGTAATAAATGGCATAAAAGGGTGAAGGACTCTGATGATATTCAATACAGATTCATTTAAAAATCGTGCGCAAGATATTTTTTCTTCATTTGTTCCTTGGTTAAAGATTATTTTACTTTCCTCGATGATTTTGTCTGCGAAACTATGCCAAGCATAATCGTATATTTTTTCGGCAGCTAAATGAAAACGGTATTCTTCTATATCTTTTGTTATTTCTTTGAAGATTATTTTTTGTTCATTTAAAAGATTTATTTCATTTGTTGTATATATTGTGTCTTTTGTATATTCGTATTGAAAAGTATTTTGTTTTACAAAACGAGTAATATTCCAAATTTTGTTAGCAAATTTTTTGTAGGCATTTATTTTTTCCAAAGATAAAGCCGTGTCAGATGCAATAGGTGTACCAACAATTAATGCCATGCGCAATGCATCGATGCCGTATTCATCGGCAACATCAACAGGGGAAATAACATTACCTTTTGATTTGGACATTTTTTTACCATTTTTATCTAAAACCATTCCATGCAGGTAAATGTCTTTAAAAGGTACAATACCCGTCAAATATTTTCCAAACATTAGCATTCGTGGTATCCATTTGAAAATAAGCTCTGTACCTGTTTCCATTAAATCAGTTGGGTAGTATTGCATATCAACACCATCTGGATAACCCAGTGTCATCAATGGCCATTGTCCACTGGAAAACCATGTATCAAAAGTATCCGTGTCTTTTACCCATTCATCACCTGGAGATTCTTTGGATGCTTTATATTCTTGTGTACCATCGGTATTTGTTTTAAACCACGCAGGAATTTGTATACCCCACACTATTTGACGAGAGATATTCCAATCAACTGGGTTATTCATCCAATGTCGGAAGATTTTTTCATGAGGCTCTGAAAGTATATTAAATTCTTTTTTATCAAGGGCTTTTAAAACCATTTCGGTTAATGGTTGCATTTTAACAAACCATTGTGGTTTGACTTGAGGTTCGATAGTTACACCAGTTCGTTCACATATTCTTACAGAATGGACATAGTTTTCATCTATTTTTTCCACTAATCCTTTTTCTTTTAATTTTTCTACAATTTTTTCTCTTGCCTCGGCTATTTTCATTCCAGCAAATTCTCCTGCGATAGGTAATAGTTTTCCGTCCCAGTCGATGATTTGTTCAATTTCTAAATTGTATTTTTGTGCTAAATCAAAGTCTACTTGTGAATGCCATGGAGTAATAGTCATTGCTCCGGTGCCTATTTCGGGGTCGCTGGCTTCGTCTTTAATCACAGTTGCGGTAATTGGGCCATTGATCCATTCGATGTCGATTTTTTGGCCATGAGTAAATTCAGCATATCTTTCATCATTGGGATTAACCACAACATATTTGTCGGCGAATTTTGTTTCTGGGCGAGCAGTACCTATGACAAATGGTCCGTATTTAAAATAATAAAATTTATCTTTTTGTTCAATAAATTCTGTTTCGATATCAGATAGAGAAGTTTTGTATTTTGGATTCCAATGAACGATACGGCTACCGCGGTATATCATGTTCTCATTAAACATTTTTATAAAGGTATCTTGAACACGAGAGACTACACTTTCGTCAAGAGTAAATGTATTGCGTGACCAATCACAACTAACACCTAATTTTTTCCAATCAGCTTCCATGTATTGTTTTTTGTCCATAACGAAATCATAAATTTCTTTATACAATTCATCATTCGACATTCCAAAACGGCTTCGGCCTTGTTTTTGAAGTTCTTTTTCGTAGACACCTTGGGTTTCAAATCCAGCATGATCTGAGCCTGGGACCATCAAGACTTTTCGGCCTTGCATTCGATGGTAGCGTGCAACAATGTCTTTTAATGTAGTATCCAGTGCATGTCCAGCATGAAGACGGCCATTTGCATTGGGTGGTGGCATGATTATACAGTATGATTCAGCATCAGGTTTTGTGATTCCTTTTTGTATGCAAATATCGGGATTAAAGAAACCACTTTCTTCCCACATTTTGTATATACGGGATTCGGTATCTTTTGGGTCGTAGGGCTTTAAAAGTTTGGGATTTATATCTGGATTCTCAGGATTCATATACAAAATATAACATTTATTTGATATTTTATAAAGCTTTAAGCTATTTTTAACATTCCGTTTGCTTTTAGTTCATCTTTTTGATTTTTT
>MFUO01000034.1:0-116 GCA_001786995.1 Candidatus Nomurabacteria bacterium RIFCSPLOWO2_01_FULL_33_17
TCAATGATTTTACAATTTGTTTCTTCCAAGATTTCCCTGTGTAAAGTTTCTTCAACTGATTCGTTTAATTCTCTTGTCCCACCTGGGATACTCCAAACATTCCATTTAGAATGATT
>MFUO01000034.1:259-6958 GCA_001786995.1 Candidatus Nomurabacteria bacterium RIFCSPLOWO2_01_FULL_33_17
TCATATGTTTTATAATTAAAAGTATCTTCCATATACTAAAGTATAGCATAGGAAAGTTTAATATAGTCTCTTTGTGCTACAATTTAACTATGTTTCAGGAGAAAATCATTGATATTTTAAAGAATAAATACAAACAAGAAGTTCTTGGTATGTGTATTTATGGATCAAGAGCTGGAAATGTTTATTCAGAGAATTCAGATATGGATGTATTAGTTCTTGTTAAAGAAAATAGTCTTAAGGTGCAATCTGTATTCTTAAAAGACGAAGGAATTTTTATTGAATGTTTTATTTTTGATATAAATGATTTTTTGCAGATTAAAAATCAAATAGAAATAGATTCTTCATCTTGGGATGGAATAGTTGTACATTGGTTACAAGAACCAATAAAAATCTTAAAAGATACTGATAAGATTTTAGAAAACATAATTATGGAAGTTAAATCAAAAACTTTGATAGTTACAGAAGAATATAAGAATAAATTAATACAAAATGTTAGTCGTGAAATAGAATGTCTTACAAGGTATCATAAAAATGATAAAGAAGAATACCAACAAGCTTTTATTTTAAAGTTTAATTATTTGGTTACACAGCTACTGGTTTTATACCTTGCATTACGAAATGAACCTTGGTGGGGTGAGAAAAACGCATTAATTTACTTAAAAAATCAAAATAGTTCAATATATGAAAATTATTTAAAAATGCTTAAAACTACAAATAATCAAGAAAAAATGATTAATTTAGAGCAATTTTTGGTGGAACTTTGCACAGATGGCTATAGCTTGTTGGGCTATGCTACAGAACCTGTTGTTAGTTTTAAGGGTTAAAGTTATCCACAGTAATACTTTCTTTATTTAGTAATGTATGTTACATTATTAGTATAAATATTGTAAGTTTAGTTACCAAAATTAGTTTTAATTATTTTATCCTTATGTATCAACGTATTATAGAAAATAAAATTCGCGAAAAGCTATTTAAAGGTAAAATTATTTGTCTTTTTGGACCTAGAAGGTCAGGTAAAACAACTTTATCAAAGAAAATACTAACTGATTATGGAGAAAGTGGATATTATATGAATTGTGAAAATATTCATGAAAGAGCATATCTCTTGCCAGGAGAGCCTGATGTTTTAAAAAGATATTTAGGAAATAAAAAAATTGTTGTAATAGATGAAGCTCAAACAATAGAGCACATAGGTACTGTTTTAAAAGTTTTTGTGGACACATATCCAGAAATTCAAATTATTGCCACTGGGTCAAGTTCTTTTGAATTAGCAAATCGAGTTGGTGAACCTTTGGTTGGTAGAGCTTGGGATTTCTTTTTAGCACCACTTTCATTTAAGGAAATTTTTGAAGATAAGGGTTTGCATGAAATAAATAAAACTTTTGAAGAAATTTTAATTTACGGCTCTTTCCCTTCTGTTGTTTCTTCTAAAATAGAAGATAAAATTTCATCACTTAGTCAGATAGCAAATAATTATCTGTATAAAGACATATTTACTTATGAGCAAATACGAAAACCAAAAATTTTAGAGGATTTATTGCATCTATTGGCATTTCAAGTTGGTAATGAGGTAAATACAACGGAACTTGCAAAAAAACTTGAAATTGGTAGGCCAACAATTGAAAGATATTTACAATTGCTAGAAAAAACCTTTGTTATACAACGGCTATACTCATTAAAAAGAAATCGTCGAGATGAAATAAGAAGCGCCTTTAAGGTTTATTTTCATGATAATGGTGTTCGTAATTATTTAATAAATTCATTTAATAATTTAAAATTACGCAACGATATTGGAGCTTTATTTGAAAATTATTTTGTCATGGAAAGAATAAAATACCATCAACAAAAAACTGGCTGGTTGCCACTTATGTATTTTTGGCGTACACACAGTCAATTAGAAATTGATTATATAGAAGAACAAAATGGACTGTTTAAAGCATTTGAATGTAAGTGGAGTGAAGAAAAAGCTGGTTTTACTGAATTCAAAAAAGCTTATCCAAACAGTGAAACCTTTGTTGTGAATCGTAAAAATATTCCAGATTTTTTGAGATAGTTTATTTTGTTGTTTTGTATTGCACCTAAAATTTGCTTAAGGTCTCCCGTTAGAGATCAATTAGTTAATTTATGTCTTTACTACAAATTAAAGAATATGGTACAATAGTATTAGGTATAATTATTTGGATGATCCCGTTAGAAACCGCGATCGACAACATAAATTAGAATAAATGATATAATAAGAATATGATAAAAATTATAAGATTTAATATAATACAGAGTAGCGAGTGTATCGCGATCTGTTTCTAACGGGATGAATAAACAAAAAATATTATTAGTACTATTCGCTGGGGTTTTGTTTGGTGGAGCATTTGCAATATCGGCTTTTACTGAGCCCGCTTCCCCACCAGGATCCACAACAAGCTATGTGCCAATAAATGTCGGGCCACTGGAACAAGTTCGTGTTGGGAAACTGTGTATTGGTGATGGGACAGACCAGGCTCCATCAGATTGTGCAGATTATAATAGTTTTTATGTAGAGGGAGTTTTAGGAACTGAAGGATTAGATGTGCGACAAAACGCAACATTAGTAGGTAATGTTGATGTCAAAGATGATGCTGTAATTGCCGGAGCATTACGAATACCACAATTGTTTATCCCGTCTGATATTAGAAGTGTAGATCAACTTTCAGGACAAGGTATTGGTGGAATATATACATATTCATCTGTGGATGTTGAAAATGCTACACAAACAACACCATCAATTTATTTTAATTACATTACAACAAATCTTGGTATGGGTAAAACTTGTACTACTGCAGCTAATGCAGCTTGTCCTATTGGATGGATACTATCAAAATATAACTCATCAACAACTGTTAGTACTTGTCGTGAAATAAATCCACATTATTCACCTAATCAAACACCACAAAATTGCTAATTAATAATTAACCCCAGTAGTAGAATATAATATACTACAGGAAAAGAAAAAATATGGAAAACACACAAAACAATTTTAATACAGTTCCAAGTCCAATAGATAATTTACATAAAGAACACCCTAATAAAATGAAAGCCATAATAATTTTGGAAACAATTTTATTAATCGTATTTATGGTACTTTATTTTATGGGACAAAAACCAGAACCTAAAAAAGTTTATACAACAGAGGAAAAAGCTCAACAAATAGAAGAAGTAATAAAAATGAACGAAGAACAAGTTCAACTATCTCGTACACAACAGATTGATATTATGAAATATAATGCTGAAAACTAACATGTTTAATCTTAAAAAAAATCTTTCTTATTTAGCAATATTAGTCATTGGTCTCGGTCTCGGTCTTGGTTTAACTTATGTTAGTGCGGAATATACTGACCAAACAAATAATGCTCCTGGAAATAATACACCAGCCCCAATCTTAATTACTGATATATCTAATGTAGATAGACCATTTATAAAAACAGGAAAACTTGGCATAAGTGCTGGTAGTACAAATGCAGATACTACTAAATTATCAACAAATAGTATTGTTGTTGGTGGACAAACATCCGTTATTAATGGACTTTCAGTTGATGGTAGTGGAGACATCCGTGCCGAAGTTCCAAGTACTAGTAATGCACCTGCTTTCTTTTTTGGTAATCCTGGTGGAGCAAATGTTAATATTCCAAATGATGATGATTTTTGGCAATTAGCTGATCAAAATTCACCAAGAAAATTTATAGTTCGTGGTTATACAAAAGCAGCACGAGTTGTAATTGGTTCCACAACAGTAGATCCATTAAATTATAATTTATATATCCCAACATCTGATCTTAATGTTTCGCGGTTATATTCTATGAATTCTCCAAGAGAATATTGTACACTAACTGCAAATGATTTAAAAAATAAAGGTTGTCCAATAGAATTTCAATATAATTCTACAAAAAAACTTCCTACATATTTATCACAAATTATACCAGGAACTGGAACTGAAATTGTTGGTAGATGTAATCTTATAATTGAACAGGTTTCAGGGGGTCGTGGCTCAGGTACATCTAATCTTAATCTTGGTAAATGTTATTAATAAAAATTTATTAATTTTTACAAAAACTCCATATGTAGGGTTTTTGTTTTTTAATAAAAAAATGCCCCGCTATGTTAGCGAGGCTTAAAGAATTATTGTCTATATTTAATTTTTAATAAACTTTTTAGGCATATAGCCTTCAATGTTCATAAAGTATAGACCGGGATTTAAACTCGAAATATCAAGCAATCCTGTAGTTTTTTCCAAAAGGACAATTTGGCCGTACAGATTTGTAATCGCAATACTCATTTCCCTTTCGAGTCCAGAAATTGTAATTGTAGATGTTGCCGGGTTTGGATATAGATGAACTAGACTTTTTCCAATAGTATAAACACCATCAAGAGTGTCTTCAGGAATCAATACTTTTTCAACAATTCCTATCATACCTACACCTACTGCGTATTTTTTACCATCATGATTAAAAAATATATCAGTAGAACCAAAATTATCTTTATAGTATTTAGAGAGAGTGTCTCTATACCACATTATGTATTCAATAGAATTAGGTTGATTTTTGGGAATCAGAATGAAACTGTCATTTCGAAAAATACATCTCCCCTCTATTTCAGAGTATGCGGCTGTATATTCATTCAACATATCATCCCACCTTATATACGATACTTCTGTTCCTACAGAATTAATCATCCTCCAACCATTCAAGCTATCATATTGATACAAGAGATCTTTTGCTTTTATTGTTACATTGGCATAAAGTTTTCCATTTTTCACAAAAACATGAACACTGGATTGAAATCCCATTCCATTTCGGATGTCAACAATTTCCCCTGTTTGTGGATTAAGAGTCCCAACTCTACCAAGGTCACCACCTATAGCAATGAGATTCCCCCACTTTGCAAGAGAATTGATTCCAACTCCTGGAAGTAGATACTCTTGCGTAATAGAGTCTCCCTTTAAGAGTTTTATTCCTTTATTGTAATCAGCAATAAAAATTTCATCTCCAACACCTTCTAAAATAGTAGTAATAACAATAGAATCAACACCCGGTATTGTTTTTTGTGAGACCATGTTTGGAAGGATTTGAATTTCTATCAAATGTCTACGATAAGAAATCATATAAAATATATTACTCTTTGATGTACTTTTTATTAGAGCTACATCTGTGCTGTCACTTCCATTCGGGAATAGAACTTTTCCAGTTTTTAGATTTACTCCGAATACTGGAAATATAATTTGTTGATCATTCCAATAAAATTTATCACCGGTCCCTCCACCTCTATTGAATGCATTAATAACTATAACATCATTAATTAATCCAACTGGAGCACCTTTGAAATTAGAATAATTTAATCCTTGTATCGGTATCACTCGATATTGTGAATCCGGAAGTGGTTCCGCTTGTCCTTTTGATGTTAAGAGGAATAAGGCAACTAGCCCTATAACTTTTATTAAGTTTATTTTTTTCATATCAGATTTTTATTTATTACCACTATTATACCACCTTTTGGCTATAATATCAAAGTTTTGCACATGGTGGGGATAAGTCGCGAAAGTATAAGGAGTTAGTATAAGTATGAGGAAAGCAAAACTAGCTGTCAGCTGTTTGCTTTTAGCTGTTAGGTTATAGAAAAAATTAGCAAAAGTATAAGGGGTAATAGCTAGCTTTTAGCTGTTAGATTTTAGGTTAGGAAAATAAGATCGGTCAGTTTTTAGGTAAAGAGCTTATTTTTTATAAAATATATGCTATAATGTTTATATGTTAAGAGAATTAGATATAATTAAAGAAAAAGCTCCAATTCTTGCTATAAAATACAAGCTTGACCTGATGGTAGTTTTTGGTTCATATGCTTTAGGTAAGGTTAAAAAAACCAGTGATCTTGATATTGCGGTATTGGGTGATATTTCATTTGAACAAGAACTGCAACTTGCAGAAGATCTAAAAAATCTTACAAAAGTAGAACGAGTGGATTTAGTGAACTTGAATAATTCTTCTCCCCTTTTAAAAAGAAATGCTACAACTAAAGGAATTCTTATATATGAAAAAAATCCTGGATTATTTTCAACATTTAGAATGTCTTCATTTTTTGAATATGTTGAAACTGCTCCATTGCGAACAATGTCTTTTTTAAAGACAAAGAATTATATTAATTTTTCTAACCCGATTAGATTAAAAATATGATAGATAAAGAAATTGTTCAAGCAAAACTGAATATCATGCATGATAATATGATACTTATAAAAGATATTCTCTCTAAAAGTAATGAAGAACTTAAAGTATTAGATATAGAGCGTTCCGCTATGGAGCGCTGTTTTCAGCTTATTGTTGATGCTGCTGTTGGTATAAATGAGCACATTATTAGTGAAGAGAATCTAAAAATCCCAAATGATTATTATGGTACTTTTTTAATTCTTGGTTCATCAGATATATTACCAAGAGAATTTGCAGATAAAATTGCTCCTTCGGTTGGATTACGAAATAGATTGGTTCACCAATATGAAAAGATTGATATTAGTCGAATGATTTTAGATATAAGACAGAATATAAATGATTATGATAAATATATGGCAATAATTTCTGATTTTGTTGAATAAAGAGTATCTATAAGTGTATGTATAAGTCCATATACATATTGCACCTTAAATTGGCTTAAGGTATAATATAAGCATATGTTAATAAACAAACA
>MFUO01000035.1 GCA_001786995.1 Candidatus Nomurabacteria bacterium RIFCSPLOWO2_01_FULL_33_17
TGATTAAAAGTCCCCCTGATAAGGGGGATATAGGGGGTTTTGAAACTAAAAAGAATATAGGAGGTTTATATAAATTCTTTCCATATAAAAATAATTTAAAAGCAAAAGCTCGTGAATTAAGAAAATCTGAAACAGAAGCCGAAAAAGTTTTTTGGAAAAAAGTTTTAAGTAATAAAAATATAGTAAAATACAAATTTACTCGCCAAAAACCCATAGATAATTTCATTGCTGATTTTTATTGTTCAAAACTACTTTTAATTATAGAAATAGATGGATTGATACATTTAAAAAATAAACAAAGAGATTTAGAACGCGATTTTATATTAGAACAAAAATATAACTTAAAGGTTGTTAGATATTCAAATGATGATATATTGAATGATGTGGAATCAGTTATAATAGATTTTTCAAAAATAGTAAAGAATATAGAAGTTAAAATGCGACTAAAAGTCCCCTTGATAAGGGGGATTTAGGGGGTTTATATGAAACAAAACAAAGTCTTTACATTAAAATCCGAGTACAAGCCGGCTGGGGACCAGCCGGGGGCGATTTTGGAGTTGGTAGATGGGTTGAACAAGGGGTTGAAGAAGCAGACATTGTTGGGGGCGACGGGTACGGGCAAGACTTATACGATAGCAAATGTGATAGAGCAAATAGGTAAACCGACGCTGGTGATTGCTCACAATAAAACTTTGGCTGCGCAGTTGGCACAAGAGTTTAGGGAATTTTTCCCCGATGCGGCGGTGCATTATTTTGTATCATACTACGACTACTATCAACCCGAGGCATATATGCCCGTGACTGATACATATATTGAAAAGGATGCGCAAATTAATAAAGAAATTGACCGGCTTCGCCATGCATCTACCCAAGCGGTGCTGACAAGGCGCGATGTGATTATTGTGGCATCGGTGTCGTGTATTTATGGATTGGGTAGCCCTGTGGAATATGAAAAAGTAAATTTGAAATTACAAAAGGGAATGAAGCAGGACAGAATGGAATTGATGAAAAGGTTGATCAATGTGCATTTCGAGCGCACAAATGCCGATATTAGCCCAGGGCAATTTAGGTCTATTGGTGCCAAAGTCGAGGTCATGCCCGTGTCAGAAACTTTTGTTTATCAAATAGAATTTGTTGGTGGAAAGATTGATAAGATTTTGAAGGTGGATCCTGTGACATCTGTGATTTTAAATGAGGAAGATTCTATTTTTCTTTTTCCAACGAAGCATTTTATAACTGATAAAGATCAAAAAGATAAAGCCATTAAATTAATTAAAACAGAATTGGCAAGTCAGTTAAAATTTTTTGAGAAGGAGGGTAAAGTTTTGGAAGCTGAAAGATTAAAAAGGCGCACAAATTATGACTTGGCAATGATACGCGAGGTGGGATATTGCAATGGGATTGAAAATTACTCAAGACTTTTTTCGGGCAAGAAAGCTGGTGAACCACCGGAGACTTTGCTTTCGTATTTTCCAAGAACCTCACCCCTAACCCCTCTCCTTGGTAAGGAGAGGGGAAATACAGATTTCCTAACAATCATAGATGAATCGCATGTGACATTGCCACAATTGGGTGGTATGTATAGTGCCGATGCAAGTCGCAAGCAAACATTGGTGGATTTTGGCTTTCGATTGCCAAGTGCAAAGGATAATAGGCCATTGAAATACGAGGAATTCGACGAGCGTGTATGGCAGACGATATATGTATCAGCAACTCCAAGCGATCGCGAAAAAGGCATAAGTGATAAAATAGTGGAGCAAATTATTCGCCCGACTGGATTGGTGGATCCAGAAGTAATAGTAAAACCTGTTTCAGGTACTACGAAAATAAAACCTTTTGCGAGGTCCTCGGATCTCCTCTCTGCTGAAGCAGTATCGGCCAGACCATCACAAAAGGTTCCATTTTCTTCGTACCCCGGCCAAGTCCAAGATTTTATTTTAGAGACAGAGAAAACAATTAAAAAAGGCTTTCGCGTGATTGCCACGACTTTGACGAAAAGAATGGCGGAAGATTTGACGACTTATTTGAAAGAAAGAAATATCAAAGCCGAATATTTGCATAGTGAAATAAAAACAATAGAGCGAATTCAAATTTTGACTCAGTTTAGAAAAGGAGATTTTGATGTGATCGTGGGGGTGAATTTGCTCCGTGAAGGATTGGACTTGCCCGAGGTGGCATTGATAGGGATACTGGATGCGGATAAAGAAGGATTCTTGCGTAGCGAGACATCCTTGATACAAACTATAGGTCGCGCTGCGCGCAATGCCGAAGGTCGTGTAATTTTATATGCGGATAAAATGACGGGCTCGATGGAGCGCGCAATAGATGAGACGACACGACGCAGGAATATTCAAATTGCTTATAATAAAAAACACAAAATTACTCCAAAGACTATAATTAAAAAAATCAGTGATATAGCCGAGCAACTGGAAAGTAAACATGCGAAAGCTGTAAATGCCGAGCTTGATTTGGATATAGAATTATTTAAAAAGACTTTTATAAAAGATAAAAGTAATCGGGGCAAGACTGAAAGTCAAACAATTAAAAATTCATTATTATCTGATTCCGATCGTGACAAAATAGTTTATGAAAAAATAATTAAGTTAAAAGAAAAAAACATGAATCAAGCTGTCAAAACTTTAGATTTTGAAACCGCTGCGATTTTGCGTGATGAAATAGGGGTGTTACGGGAGAGGATGGTACCTAAATCATAATATGTTATAATACAAATATGTCTATAAATCCTACAAATCATCATAAAAGCCATTTAGCGACACGAGTTATGACATTTATTGTTTTTGTTGTATTGGCAGTTGTTCTTGTACAACTTACTAAATCTGTAAAGAATAATCCACCGGAAGAAAACACAAATCCAATAGTAGAGACAAATAAAATTGTTGATATGGTACAAGTTATAGAAATCCCATTAACAAGTGAATCTAAATATGGGACGGTATCGGGTGCATACCCACAATTTAAAAATGCTAATTCAATTTTTAATGATAAGATTCGTAATGCTGTCGTAATTGCCCAAAGTGAATTTGAAAACAATACTATGGCAAATTGGCAAGCACAATATGATACAAAACAAAAAAATGAAAAGATGGATCAATTTCCTCCGGCCGGTGAATTTACTTTTTCTGTAAAGACAGATTATGTTCAAGTTAATAAAGATATCATAAGTATATTAATTAGCGTCTCTGGTTTTTCCGGTGGGGCACATGGTTATGAAAATTTAATATCATTTAATTATAATGTAAAAACAAACCAAGAAATTAGTCTTATAGATATTTTCCCTAATGATATAGATTATTTAAAAACATTGTCAACTTATTCTCGAAAAGATTTAACAGATCAATTTACAAGTAAAATTAAAAATGAAAATATGGATGACGATGGGGACTTTAAAATGACTATGGAAAATATAAATTCTATGCTTTTACCGGGAACCGAACCCAAGCTTGCGAATTTTTCTGTATTTACAATTTCACCTGATGTTCTAAATATACATTTCCCACAATATCAAGTTGCCGCATATGTCTACGGCTCCCAACTTGTAAAAATGCCATTGAAATAAAAAACACCCCATTAGGGGTGGTGGTGTTGTTGAAAAAATATTTTTATACTTCTTCCAAAGTAATTGTGATTTTTTTTGCTGATGTTTTTTCGAATACTTTGTTTTCTGAAATTATCATTGATAAAGCTTCTTTTGCATTATTTGCAGAAATATCTTCATTAGGGATAAAAGTTGATTTCAAGACTCTACTGGTTAAAGTATTTTCTAGGTCGATTGTGTAATTAAATTTTTTCATAATTTTGGTTTTAGTTTAATTTTATGACTTCATGAGAAAGATCTTCGTATGCTCTTTCTTCGAATTTTGAACGACTGGAAAGATTAAACTTTTGGTGATGTTTTTGATTCAAATCTAATCTGAAGTTTTCCATGTATTCCTCGTATTCTTTTTTATAATGGAATATATATCCTATTTCATATTCAACATATTCCGGTAAAATACTACTAACCATTTTGTGTATAAAAAAATCAATGATTAGACCAGTGTTAATAGTATCTGGTATTTGTTCTTTAGCCATCCACTCAAACCATTCTCCCTCGTACACTTTCTTGATACTAATTGTTAGTTTTAGAGCTATTGTTTTCATAGTTTTATTTTTTATCACTATACATTAGTTTTATATTTTCTGCAAATTGTTGCTGTAATTATTCGCATATGCGATAATATACAGCATATGGTAGATAAAGATTATATTAAGATAGTAAGAGATTTTTTTGATTCAGATACAAAATCAGCAAAGCTTACAAAAATTGCATTGATTCTCGTAGCTATTCCAGTTATTGTTGGTGGTGCTGTATTTATAGGTAATGCTGTTAAGATTTTTAAAATGTTTGATAAGAAAAAACATTACACCACAAAACAAATAACAAATGCAGTTTCTAGTCTCAAGCGTCAAAAAATGATTGAATATGTCTCTGAAAAAGATGGAATTACAACATTAAAAATCACAAAGAAAGGTAAATCTGTTTTAAAACATTTTTCTATTGATATTATTCGGATAAATAAACCTAAAAAATGGGATGAGAAATGGCGTTTAGTCATGTTTGATTTGCCCATAAGGTTTTCTAAAGCTCGTGACGCACTTCGTTTTAAATTAAAAAGACTTGGTTTTGTGCAATTTCAAAAAAGTGCATGGGTATATCCATATCATTGTGAAGAGGAAATTCTCTTTATTGCTGATTATTTTAAAGTAGAGAAATATCTTGAAATATTAGAGGTTTCAAATATAAAAGATGATCAAAGTTTAAAAAAATATTTTAAATTAGTTTGAATTATTGCTGTAAATTTTCGCATATGCGAAAATTTACAGCATAGAGTAATATAATAAAGATTTTGAATAAATAGGCTATTTTGCTATACTGCCAAATAGATGGCACAAAAGAAAAAGATAGACCATAAAGAAAGTATAATTGTCCGTGGGGCAAGGACGCACAATTTGAAAAACATTAGTGTGGAAATTCCGCGTGGGAAAATGACGGTAATTACAGGGGTCTCAGGATCAGGTAAATCGTCTTTGGCTTTTGATACTATTTTTGCTGAAGGTCAGCGCCGGTATGTGGAATCATTGTCGGCCTATGCACGGCAATTTTTAGGCCAAATGCCAAAGCCTGATGTAGATGAAATCTCAGGACTTTCGCCGGCAATATCCATTGACCAAAAATCACGCTCAAATAATCCACGATCCACTGTTGCAACTATAACAGAAATTTACGATTACTTGCGTGTTTTATATGCGCGTATTGGACATCCACATTGTCCAGATTGTGGTAAACAAATTAAAAAATTAACAAATGAAGAAATTTTAAATTTCGCCCTTGATCGCGTAAAAGAATTTGAAAAGAATCACAAGAATGATAAAAAAATTCTAGGTGTAAGTTGGAACGAGACAGAATTACATATTTTTGCACCTGTTGTGCGTGGTCGCAAAGGTGAGTACTATCAGTTGTTGTATGATTTATTGGGTCGCGGATTTGAATATGTAAGAATTGACGGAAAAGTTTTAAAACTTCGTGAAAAAATAATACTATCTAAAAACAATGTTCATACTATTGAAGTTTTAGTTGATACTTTATTTGTTCATGAATTTAAGGATAATTCCGAAGATGCTAAAATGCGTCTTTATGAAGCTATTGAAAGGTCTTTAATAGAAGCTGATGGATTAGTAACTTTGAGTTTTAAATCAGACAAACCCCTCCCGACCTCCCCTTATCAAGGGAGGAGTCCGAAAAGTCCCCCTGACAAGGGGGATTTAGGGGGTTTTGAAGATACAGAGTTTTTGTTATCTTCTAAATTTGCATGTCCGCATGATGGGTATAGTTTTCCTGAAATTGAACCAAGATTGTTTTCTTTTAATTCACCGTATGGGGCATGTACCGAATGTAATGGGCTTGGGACAACAATTTTTATGGGAGATGATATTTGTACAGTTTGTAATGGCAAGCGTCTTCGTGTTGAAGCTTTGCATGTATTTCTAAAATCTTCCCACAAAAAATTTAATATTGTTGATTATGTTGGTTTGTCTATTCGTGAATCGTTAGACTTTATTCAAAATTTGGATTTAACAGATCAAGAATTTGATATTGCCCAAATAGTTTTGCGTGAAATAGAATATAGACTTCAATTTTTATTAGATGTTGGGTTAGAATATTTATCGCTCTCACGTAAAGCTAATACTTTGTCGGGAGGTGAAAGCCAACGCATACGACTAGCCTCACAATTGGGTTCGCGTTTGGTCGGGGCATTGTATGTTCTCGATGAGCCAACCATTGGATTACACCAGCGTGATAATGAAAAATTAATAAAAACTCTTACGGATTTACGAGATCTGGGTAATACGATTCTTGTTGTTGAACATGATGAAGATACTATTTTTTCAGCAGATTATATTATAGATATTGGTCCACATGCCGGAGTTCATGGTGGTCAAGTTGTAGCATATGGTGATATGGAAGAATTAATATCACAAAAAACTCCTCCATTCAAAGGAGCGTCACGGACTTTGGCATATTTGCGAGGCGAAATCAGTATTCCTGTACCGGAAGATCGGCGCGTAAAAGACAAAGGTAAACTAAATATAGTTGGCGGGCATATTTTTAATATAAAAAATATGAATGTTGAAATTCCTTTGGGTAAAATGGTTTGTATTACTGGAGTTTCCGGATCTGGAAAATCATCATTAATGTATGAAATAATTCATAAAAATTTGCAGGCAAGATTAGAAAGACGAAATCGTAGTGCAAAAACATATAATTGTGCTAGTTTTACGGGGTCAGAATTTTTATCGCGTGTTGTATTGATTGATCAGTCCCCAATAGGTCGGACCCCAAGATCAAACATTGCAACTTATACTGGAGCTTGGACTTTTGTTCGTGATTTATTTGCAAGTTCCGAACAAGCTCGCCTGCGGGGGTGGAAAGCCAATAGATTCTCATTTAATGTCAAAGGTGGCCGATGTGAAGCTTGTGAAGGTAATGGTCAAATAGCAGTAGAAATGCATTTTTTGCCAACTGTATATGTCACTTGTGATGTTTGTAATGGGAGACGATTTGATAAAGAAACTTTATCTGTAAAATATAAAAAGAAAAATATTTATGATGTTTTGGAAACTACGATTGAAGAAGCCATAACATTTTTTGAAGAAATTCCACAAATTTATGATAGATTAAAAACTTTAATGGATGTTGGTTTGGGATATTTAAAATTGGGTCAAAGTGCAACAACATTGTCCGGTGGTGAAGCACAAAGAGTAAAAATAAGTAGTGAATTGTTTAAGCCTCATGTGGAGAAAACCATCTATTTATTAGATGAACCAACAGTTGGACTGCACTATGACGATGTTGCAAAACTTTTGGATGTTTTGAATAAATTAATCAATCGTGGGCATAGTGTAATGTTAATTGAACATAGTATGGATATTATAAAATCATCAGACTATATTATAGACATTGGTCCCGAAGGTGGAACTGGTGGTGGGAATTTGGTGGCAAAAGGTACTCCGGAAGAAATTGCGAATAATACAAAAAGCTATACAGGTAAGTATTTAAAAAAGGCTTTGCGTAGAAAATAAATAGGTTCATAAATACCATATTTAGATATATTTTGTATTTATGCTATAATTCAAATATGAAAGAAATGGAAGAATTTAACGATAAAACATTAAAACAGGTTGCCAAAGAACGACAAGATTTATATCGTGAATATAAAGATGAAACTAAAGATGAACTTGGTGTAGGTCGTTCGTATACTACAGATCGGGCAAATAATGGTAAATTAGATGGTATTTCAGATTATGATTTATTTAATTTTGATGTAGAAAATTTATGCAAAGATGACGATATACAATCTAAAAATAAGATAAAAGAACTTGAAAATAAATTAAAGCTAACTTTTAGTGGCTTGACCAAAAAAGAAAAAATAGATTACATAAAAGCTGATGAAAAAATAGACAATA
This sequence comes from Candidatus Nomurabacteria bacterium RIFCSPLOWO2_01_FULL_33_17, assembly GCA_001786995.1. Lineage (GTDB taxonomy): Bacteria > Patescibacteriota > Minisyncoccia > Phycocordibacterales > UBA9973 > 2-01-FULL-33-17. The sequence continues at coordinate 8,026 of MFUO01000035.1, forward strand.
TTGGTACACACAAAAATGAATATAAGCAAAATTACGAAAATGTTAAAAATACTGTTTTAAATTTTGAGAAAAAGCTAAAAAATATTCGGCAAAATAGATTTTCTTTGATTAAAAATAAAGGAATTGAAAACAGAGATATTAAATTAAAATCACTTCATAATTTAGAAAACGAAATTCAAAATCGCCTAAATAAACTAGCATTGAATCCTGAAACTAAATCTTTTACCAGAATGGCAGAGCTTGAAAATTATAAAAAACAAATTATTGAAAATCGTTTTGTTTTGACTAATACACCAAAAGAAAACTTAATTTGGTTAGAGGAACAAATTGCCAAAGGTAATCCCATACTTTTGTATGGTGCTACCGAAACCGGTAAAAGTGAACTTGTGCGTTTTGCTTCAAAAGAGCTGTATGATGGAGTAGATCCTGAAACTATTTCATGTACTCCGGCAACTACTTTGTATGATATTTATTCACGCACAGGGCTTGAATCAGGTAATACTGTGGATAAAAAGGGTTCATATACTGATGCAGTTTTGAATGGTAAAATACTTTTGATGGATGAGTTTAATAATTTGGAAAATAGTATGCGTTTGTCTTTCAAGGAAAAATATAATCGTAAATCAGGTGATACTGTGGATATACCTAATTTTGGCAAGGCTGTTATCAAAGACGGCTACGCTTTTATTGCGACTGCAAATTTAAAAAGTGATAAACACAGTGAGCGCAATGAACTTTTACAAGAAGAGGCCCGGGTTTTTGCAACCAGCAATAAAGAAGTTAAATATCAAGATGATTATGAACTGTACGATATATTACTGGCATCTTTTATAAATACTGATAATACAACAGCATTGTCGTATGATGATGCTGAAAATGTATTGCCCAATTTGGTCAAAGCTATTAAAAAAATCCAAGAGGGTTATACTGACACATTGGATAATAAATACGGAGATATGGGTAAAATCAGTAAAAAACAAACTACTTTGGGTAAATTAGTTTTAGGCGCTGGTAATATGTTGAATTTAGTCAGTGGCTATGAGGCGTATAAATACAAAATGTCACTACCTGAATATATCAACCAAAATTTTAAAACAGTAGTTTCCTTTAAAGAATACCCTGAAAATGACAGGGAATATGTAGCCAAAATCATGCGTGATTTTGGATTTCTGATGAATATTGATGAGTCCGAAATCGGTTTAAAACCTAATACACTTGATGGTTTTGGGGCGCAAATTTTTAATAACAAAATAAATCAAGAGACTTTATTGTTAAAAGAACTAACTGAAATAGATCCTTTTGGTAAAAATAAATTAAAAGAAGACGAAGAATTAGATGGTTTACTTGGGCAAGATGAGAAAAATGAAGAAACAGAAACAAAAAGCTTTTCAGGTGAAAAGTCTATTAGTACTAAATTTGGGAATGAGCAAATAAATATTGATATAGAAAAACGAGTTAATGAATTATCGGAACAATACAAAGAATTAATACCTAATTTCAATAAAAATAAATTTTCAAAACAATGTTTTGAGATTTTTGGCAGAAATAAGCAAAATATAGAACGCGATATTCGGGAGGTTGGTTTTAACAATATACTATTTACACCGGATAATTTACCAAATTCACAAGATTTAAATGATAAAATTGTGGCATTAAACAATGATTGGAATGAAACATATTTAGGTGATAATTTTAAAAATGCTGGTAGCTTTGGTAGTGTTAAAGAGCCAGTTTCCGGATTTGGTATGGTGCTTTATCATAATGTTCAAAATTTAGCTGATAATCCAATTTTAAATGCAACTAAAAATGAAAGTATATTGTCACTAACAAATAAAACTCAAACTGAAATAGACCAAATTATTTTAAAAAATCAAGAATTAGATTTTTATATCACTATTGATAATAAAAAAGTTAAAACAAGTGGACTCACTATTTCTGAATACTTGGTATTACAAAATGATTATCGTAAAAATAATCCCGGTAAAAATTTAGATGAAGATAGTTGGTCTTGGCTCATGTCTTATAGCGTTTCCCGTGTGGTTGATGCCGGCTGGGATCCGCGTTCGTCCGATCGGCGGGTGCGTGTCAATGCCTTTGGTGCCTCGGGTGTGGCTTCCGTTTTGGGTTTTCGTTCCTCTCGCAGATATAAATAGTTTTAATTTTTACTTTAGTTTATTTTGCTTTTTAATTTTTGGGCTAGAATAGTGATTCGCAAGAAGTTCATTTGCCCAAAAAAGATATAAAACAGTAATAACTTGAGAATATTATTGTAATCTACTGCAGTGTGTTTTAATTATGAAAATAAATCTGTCATTAATGCGAAAGATTGTAAGGATAAAATACACTTGAAATTGATGTGGGGCGATTCCCGTGTGGTTGATGCCAACTGGAATCCGAATTCGTCCAATCGGCAGGTGAATGTCAATGCCAATGATGCCTCGAATGTGAATTCCGATTTGGGTTTTCGTCCCTCTCGCAGTGGGTTAGTTTTTCTTTGAAGCTTGGAGCCAGCCATAAAGCATTTTAGAGGTGTCTACCAAGTATTTTGAAATTTTTATGTATTCCTCTATGGATATATATTTGCCTTCGCTTAGAATTCGTACAAAGATTTTTGTAGTCTCTATTTTTGCATGAGCTTTGACTATTTGTCTTTCTTTTATCAACTTTAATTCAATATTTGCTTCATTTGCAAGATCAATTACTAATGCAAGATTTTGCAAGATTGTCTCACCATAGCTGAACTTTATTGGTTTTGGTAAGTTTAAAATAATGGGTGTTGTGTACAGTATCGTCTCATATAAAGTTTTTACAATCGGGATTTTTATTTCCTCGTAATTTATATCCATAATATGTATTATTATAAACTTTTTTCCATCGAAAACCTATTTTTTTACTGGCATAAATTAAAATCTGGTAAGTCTCATAAAAAAGATTTCTTGATTTTTGAATCAAATTTAGAGGAAAACATATTTGATTTGTATTCTGATTTGCAAAATAAAATATATATTCACGGTGAATATAAAGAATTTTTTATTTTTGATAAAAAGAAAAGAACTATAAATAAAGCCAATGTGAAAGATAGGTTGGTAAATTTAATAATATATAATTATCTTTTAAAACTTTTTAAATCCAGGTTTGTACGCGATACTTATTCGTCACTGAAAAATCGTGGAGCAGATAAAGCCTTGGGTAAACTCAAATATTATATAAATTTGGAGCAAGTCCAAAATCCCAATAAAAATATTTATGTTTTTAAATTTGATATTCAAAAGTATTTTAAAAATATTGACCACAATAAATTGTTTTTATTGATTGAGCAAAAAGTCAAAGACAGAGATATCTTAGATTTAATTGAAAAGATTATTGCAAGTTATGATGAGTCAAAAAACAAGGGCATACCATTGGGCAATGTTACAAGTCAGGTATTTGCGAATATTTATCTCTACTATTTTGATTTGTGGGTAATCAAAGATCAGGGTTTTTACAAATATATTCGTTATAATGATGATTTTATTTTTGTGACTTACAAATATGACAATGCGTTAAAATCAGTGGAACGAATCAGAAGTTTTCTGGAAAATAAATTTGACTTATTTATGCCGTTAGAAAAAATTAAAATCTATAAAACTTACAATAGAGTATATTTTCTAGGTAAATACATTAAAAATAATAAATTACTTTTAACTAAAAAGGTAGCCGTCAAGTTTTTGAAAAAAGCTGATAAAAATAACTTTTATTCATATACTGGAATCGCCAGTCATTTAAATGACGATAATTTGTTAAAAAGCTCAATTATTGCTAAAATACTATTATATTATGAAATTTATGGCTGAAGGGTATAATAATCAAAATGAGCAAAAAAATGACTTTTTAGGTGATTTTTTGGCGAACCAGTCTAATAAAAAATACCTTGACGGTTATAGTAAAGACACATCCTTATCTATAAAACATGCAAAAGACGCTGGATTTGATAGTAATGGTGAATTGGTTGTCAAAACTGCTGCGATTGATTTAGAAAATGGAAAAATATTTTTTAACCCCGATTTTTTTGCTCGCTATGGCAAAGATGTTTTAAAGCAACAATTTGCCTTGAAGCATGAATGTTGGCACTTTAAAAAACTAAAACAATTATTAGATAGTAAAAATGGAAAACAAATTTGGCAAAATAATCGTGACAATATAAAAAATAATAAAAAACTACATTTGTTGGATAACTGTTTTGAAGATATTCAAATTAATCGTGGTGTAATATCAGATACTCCAACGCTACAAAATACTAAAGATAAATTATACAAAGAAGATTTATTTCAAGATGTGGATTTTACAAAGATACCAAAACATTTACAGTTTGCCCAAGGGTTGTTGGTTGAGAAAAACTCAAATTACGAAACTATTTGTAAAGTTGATAAAGATGTTCGTAAAGAATTGGATAAAATAAAAAGTCTAAAAACAAAGTCAGGTTTTGAAATGATGGATTTTATTACCAATGAAAATACTTCTATGGGGAATAGGGTACTTTTTAGGGAAAAATATCTTGATTCTGTTTATCAAAATCTATATAAACAAGATATAGAAAATAAGAAAAAAGAAAAAGACAGTAATTCACAAGATTCGTCTAGTGGTCAGGGTAATGATAGTGAACCTAGTGATGGTCAAAATAACCAAGAATCTGAAAATCAAGATCAAAATAATAAAGAACATCAAAAAAACAAGAAAACACAAGATAATAAAAATCAAAATAGTACTAATCCAGATTATGATGCAAATATTGAACGAGAAATAGAGCAAGAGTTTCAAAAATATTATGATGAATATTTTGACAAGAATCCACGCTCGGTTGAAATAGAAAGTGAAGAAAAGGCTGTAGAGGAATATTTTGATAAATTAGACAAACAAGATTCAAATGAGGCAAGATTAAAAGCTTATGCCCAAGCCGAAGGTATTTCCTATGAGGATTTAAAAGAGTATCGCGATTATTTTAATAATCAGGTTGAAAATTTAGAAAATAAAGAAACTGGCGAAAAAAGTATTGAAGAATTGCGTCAGATTTTTGAAGAAATTTTCACTTCGCGTGAAAAGCCTAAAATGCAACCTCGTTCACCTCGTAAATATGGCGATGAATTAATTTTACCAGCCGAGGCATATGCTCAAAAACTAGGTGGCGAGGAAGAACCAAGTGTTTTTGAAAAAGTTGAATTTAAGAATAAAAAGGAAAAGATTTATGGTGATTTTGATGTAACGCTTGTATTAGATAGGTCAGGTTCAATGGACACGCCAAGTATTAAAAAAACTGAACAAAAAAAGTCAGCTATTTTGATAATTGAAGCACTAAAGGAATTGTATGACAAATTAGACGAAGGTCGCGATTACATTGAAAATGATTTAAATGTTCGTACTGAAGTCTGGTCTTTTGGTGATGAAAGGCAAAACGAGCTTTTAAAACCGCTTGATGGTGATTTAACTGAAAAGCAAAGAACTCATATTTATAAAAAATTAAATGATGTTAGTGGTAATAGTACCGAGGATTATAAAATTCTTGAAAAAATTGAAAGTTTGATTACTGATGAGGAATTAGAAAAATTGGAAAAGAATTTAATGAAGAAAATTATTATTGTGACAACTGATGGTCAAAGTGATGGTAAAGATAAATTATTGCCTAATGTTTTACAAAAATTGCGTGCTAAAAATATTGTAGTTATCGGTATTGGTATTACCAAAGATGGTAAAAAGGCCGAGAAAAGCTATGCTCCAAATGGAATATACTGTAAAAATGCTACTGATTTACCAAATGTTTTTGGTGAAATATTAAAAAAAGAATTAGATGATTTGATAATAAGGTAATATATTGTATATGTTTATCTTTTAAACACAATATATGTAATATGAATATTCAAGATTTAAAAAAATCGAAATTACCTAGTACACCAGGTGTGTATATTTTTAAGTTTGGAAAAGATATTTTATATATAGGTAAAGCCACAAATTTGAAAGATAGGGTAAAAAGTTACTTTAGTAAAGAGCTTTTAAATATGCGCGGGATGTTTCTTGTAGATATGGTTACGAAAGCCAGTAAGATAGATTTTATACAAACTGATAGTGTATTAGAGGCACTGATACTGGAAGCAAGTTTAATAAAAAAACATCAACCAAAATACAATACAAAAGAAAAAGACAATAAAAGTTTTAATTATGTTTGTATAACTCGTGAAAAAATCCCTAAAGTTTTAGTTGTTCGAGGACGAAGCTTGTTCTCCTCACCCTTAGTAAGGGGGAGGTTGGGTGGGGGTATGTATAAAGCTACCTTTGGCCCTTTTACAAACAGTACTCAACTTTATGAAGCCATGAAAATTATTCGGCGTATATTTCCTTTTCATGATGCCCAATCAGCCAAAAAGCCAAATTACCAGTTTTATAAACAATTGGGTCTTGTTCCGAAAATAAACCCATCCCAACCTTCCCTTATCAAGGAAGGGGTAGCGAAAAACCCCCATGATAAGGGGGGTATGGGGGGTTTTGATAATTACAAAAAAAACATTTCCAATCTAATTTTATTTTTTAAAGGTAAAAAGAAAAAGATATTGCAAAATTTAAAAAAAGAAATGATGATGCAAGCTCGATTAAAAAATTTTGAGCAAGCTGGTATTATAAAAAAACAAATTTTTGCACTAAACCATATAAACGATGTGGCATTGATAAAAGAGGATTTAATAGGGGCTTCGCTGGAACAAATTTTTTTGAGGTCCTCGGGTTGGCTCACCAGACCATCAAAAAAACTTGTTCCAGCTTCGCCCCCTGCGAAGGGGGAGATGCCGATAGGCAGAGGGGGTGCATTTCGTATCGAAGCTTATGATATTGCTCATACTAGTGGCGCTGATATGGTCGGTGCTTTTGTTGTTTTGGAAAATGGTGAAAAACAGACTAATGAATATAGAATTTTTAATATAAAAGGTTTTACATCTTCAAATGATGCTGGTGCGTTAGGGCAAGTAATTTCTCGAAGATTAAAACATATTTACCCGAATGTGGAACATGGACGGGATGAATGGCAATATCCTGATTTAATAGTTGCTGACGGAAATCAAATTCAAAAAAATGTTATTGAAAAAGAATTAAAAAAATACAAACTAAAAATACCAGTTGTGGCAGTAGTTAAAAATGAAAAACATAAAGCACGGGCTATAATAGGCGATATGGATAAGATTAAAAAATACAAAAAAGATATTTTACTTGCCAATGCCGAAGTTCACAGATATCTGATAAGACATCATAGAATAAAAAGGGGTAAGACTTTTTTAAAGAATAGGTTATAATATAAGAACCTGTCCCGTTAGAAGCCGCGATCGCAATAATATATAAATAGAAATATGAATTTAAACAAAAGTACAATTATAAGTATAATAAAGCAAAATCGTGATTTGATCGCGATCTGCTTCTAACGGGATGAGAACAATTCGTGTTGGTGTAATTCGTGGAGGAAGAAATTCCGATAATTATCAAAAATCCATATCCAATGGAGCTATTATTTTGCGTGCATTGCGAGAACATGATGACTATACAGGGCATGATATTTTGATAGATAAAGACGAAGTTTGGCATCTTGATGGTGTACCTATTGTTCAAGCAAATTTAATTAATAAAATTGATATTTGTATTTCAACTACAGATGATATTTTAGAAAAAAGCGGTTCATTGTCAAAGATTTTAAAAAGTCTTGGTATTAAACATGTTTATCCATCAAAAGAATCTTTGCGCGGGTATATTCCAGATTCTTTAAAAGAACAAATAAAAAGTGTTGGTGTTCGTACACCAAAACAACTTGATTTGGATTTTAATGATACAAATTTAGCGGGCCAAATTCATAAAACTTTTTCACCGCCGTATAGTTTGATCAAGGTAGATTCAACAGGTATTGTTTCTCATATAACGCACTCAAAAAATATTGATGAGCTTTTTGAAGTTTTAGAAAAACAGGAATTAGATTCAAATCAAAAATATATCTTAGAAGAATATATAAATGGTGAAGAATGGGCTGTAAATATAATTCCAAATTTTCGTGATACAAAGTTTTATACTTTACACCCAGTGTATTTAAATACAGTAAATCCTGCTTTTAAGTCTAATGTACAAATTAGTCGTTCGGCAGAAGGTAGATTTGCTACACCACATGTTCATGGCACATTGGATTTATATGGCAAACTTGTAGCTGGATTAATAAATTCCCAAAATCCTATCACTTTTATTTTTCGGTATGACCCAAATAAAAAACCAGTATTATTTCGAATTATTGATAGACACACATTAAATGATGATGCAATACTACTTGAAGCCTTGAAAGAAAGTATAGTTAGCGAAAGCGAATATTTGGACAGTATATTAAAAGCATGGAGGTAGAATCCTTGAAAATATAAAGAATTTAGTGTATAAAGTAATACATGCGCGATTAGCTCAGTTGGTAGAGCAACCCGTTTACACCGGGAAGGTCGCAAGTTCGAGTCTTGCATCGCGCACCATTAGGGAACTCATCGGTTTTTTGGAAGCCAAAATGCGGGACGCGCGAAGCGCGTCCCAAGGATTCCCGCCGAATTTCCCAAACGAATTC
>MFUO01000036.1 GCA_001786995.1 Candidatus Nomurabacteria bacterium RIFCSPLOWO2_01_FULL_33_17
TTAGAACAATTTAAAAATGACATTATAATTGCTTGTGACCATATTAAAGATAATATAAATGGACAAACACTTGAATCATTTACTAAAGATGTAAAAACTTCCCATGCAGTAATGATGGAATTTATAATTATTGGTGAAGCTGCAACTCATTTTAGTGAAGAAATTAGAGAGCGTAATCCAGATATTCGCTGGAGTTCTGTTGTTGGAATGAGAAATATAATGGCGCATGATTATTTTGAAATTGATCCAAAAGTTCTTTGGGATACAGCTACAATCGCTGTTCCAAAATTAAAAGAACAAATGGAAGCAATATCATTAGAAGTATAAATACTTGTTGACAAGGATAATCTTTGGTATAATAGATTCATATTAGTAAATTAAGTATAAATTAAGTTATGTACAAAATTATTGGGTTCGTTATGGGTGTTATGGCTCCGGTTGTTACATTTGCTCAAGTTAGTCTTCCAAGTGGTCCACAAAATGCATTTTCAATACTTGCAACAGGTCAAAGTCTTATGAACATAATTATTAAAGTTCTTATTGGTTTTGCAATGGTAATGATAATTATTGGAGTTGTTAAATTCATTATGGCTGGGTCATCTGGATCTGAAGAAGCAAAAGATAAAGCAAAGGGTACCATCTTGTATGGCGTTTTAGGTCTTTTTATTATTGTAACTATGTGGAGTCTTGTAGGTATAGTAAGAAGAACTTTGGGTACAAATACAGATGAGAAATTCCCATTGCCATGTGTTCCTGGTTATGCCCAAGGTTGTTAATAATTCATTATAGTTACCTATGACAAGTTCCAAAATTATTGGTGCTCTTATAACGAATATTATTCAACCTTTGATAATACTAATGTTTATCATTGCCATAGTTGTGTTTATTTGGGGTGTTGTTACTATGATAATGAATGCTGGTAATGAAGAAGCTCGATCAACAGGAATTAAACACATGATGTGGGGGTTAATAGGACTATTCATAATGTTTGGAGTTTATGGAATACTTAATTTACTCGTGAATACTTTAAAAGTAGGGTAGGGGATTAGCTTGCCTGCCGGTAGGCAGGTATAAGGTGAAAGTATAAGGAATAGCCTAAAGTTTAAAAATATAATTAAATATAATAACAAAATCCCACAGGTCGGACCTGTGGGATTTTGGGATGGTGCCCAAGGTGGGACTCGAACCCACACGGACTATGTCCTGAGGATTTTAAGTCCTCTATGTCTACCATTCCATCACTCGGGCATAATGAGCTATAACCATAGTAGTACAAAATACTTTAAAAATCAATCTAAATATTGAATTTTTAGCTAAAATAGTATAGAGTATATAAATGCCCAGGTGGCGGAATTGGTATACGCGCTGGTCTTAGGAACCAGTGGAGCAATCCTTGGAGGTTCAAGTCCTCTCCTGGGCACAAAGTCGTTTTAAAAATAGAACTTCTTCTGTTTTTTAGACTTTGTGAACCGTAGTGATGTTTTTGTTTGAGTGATAACGAAAGGCAAAAACCACGAGGTGGGGTCGAACAAAATTTGGGTCAACAAATTTATGGGTGACCAAATTCTTGCCTTGTTAGCTCAGCTGGTAGAGCAGCTCCCTCTTAAGGAGATGGTCGGGGGTTCGATTCCCTCACGAGGCACATATTAAAAAGCTTGAAAAATCAAAGCTTTTTAATATGTGCCTCGTAATAAGACAATTTTTTGTCTTATGTGGGGGATATCGAAAACCCTGAATATATCGCACGGAGCATAGTCAGTACGATACGAAGGGTGTACCTGCCTACCGGCAAGGCAGGCAGTCTCTGTAAGGGAAGATTTCCTCCTTTGATCCAGTCGCCAAGTGGTAAGGCAAGGGTCTGCAAAACCCTTATACGGCGGTTCGATTCCGCCCTGGATCTCAAGAAAACAAACTTCTTTGTTTTCGGGGTGGAATCGAAAGACTTTTTGATGTTTATGAGAAATTTTCAATTTTGAATAAACCAAAAAGTACCAGCAGCAGTAAGCTGAGATGGAGCCCTGGATCTCAAAAACAAACTTCTTTAATTTCTTTCCTTTATTTCTATCTCTGTGATTTTTTGGGAAAGCTTTTCGCCATTGTCGATTGCGAAATCTATAAATGGAGTATGAGCAATGGGTAATCTTTTTTGGATGTATTTTTTTATTTCACTTCTTTTTCTTTTTAAAAAATTTAATGCACCATCTTCTTCATTTTCAGGCATAACTGTAATATAAATTGTTGCATTATCGGCTTTGCTGTTCACATCCACAGTAGTGACACTAATAATGGATTTACCATTAGTCTCACGCGAAATATATTCAGCCACTATTTCTTTGACCCTATATCTTATTTTATCAGATTTAAATAAAGACATATTATATTGTTTTCATTGTTATTGCTTGCAAAACATCACCTGGAGCTATTGTAACTTTGGATTCAATTTGTAGGCCACATTCGTCACCTTCAAAAACTTCCTTTATTTTAGTTTTATTTTTTTGCATTTCAGTTATTTTTCCAGTGCCTATTTCATTTTCTCTTCTTATTATAGAAACTGTTGAATTTATAATAGCAGAACCCAATTCCACACGACAGCCGATAACTTGCTTCTCTTTTGTTTGTCCAAAGATTTTTAAAACTTTTAAAGATCCAGTAACTTCTTTAGTTTCTTTTCTAGGACGGCGATTTTCTAGTTCAGTTTCTAAATATTCTGTAAGTTTGTAAATAATATCAAAAACATTAATTGTTGTTCCTAATTGATCTTTCAAAACTTCTGCTTTTTTATCAACAGATACATTAAACCCAACTACAATTGTATTTTTATCTGTTGATGCAATTCGTAAATCATTTTCACTAATATTACCAGCGCCAGTATGGATTATATAATAACCATTTTCCTCATTATTTATTTTTCCAATTTCTTTTTCAATAGCTTCAATGCTACCTAAAACATCGGCTTTGATAATAAGTGGTATAGCAAATTCACTTTGTTTAACACTCAAACGAGAACAAATTACTTCATTTTCTTTATTTTCCAGAACTTTCTTCTCAGCATCTTTTTTATTATCATAACTTTGGAATATACAGCCAACCGGTGGGACAGTATCAAAACCAACTATATTAACTACGCTTCCGGCATAACTTTCGGTAACTGTTTTACCCAAGAAATTTTCCATGATTCTTGATGGTACTATAGTGTTGCCAGCTACAATAAAAGATCCTTTTTTTAAAGTACCATTTTTTATTACAAGGGTTGCAGTAATACCACGCTTGGAATCACGATGTGATTCTAAAACTATACCAGATGCCATTTGGTTCAAATTAGCTTTCATTTCGTTAAATTCGGCAACAAATAAAATAAGATCAAGAAGTTCGTTGACCCCTGTGCCATCTTTGGCTGAAATAGTAACGTACGGAATTGTTCCACCCATGCCTTCTAAATATATTCCACTTTCCGCCAATGTATTTTTTGTTTTTTCTATATTTGCTCCTGGCTTGTCTATTTTATTTATGGCGACAATATATGGAGTGTTAGACTCAATTATTGCATTATAGGCTTCTATTGTTTGGGCTTTGACCCCATCTTCAGCGGAAACAACAAGTACAGCAATATCAGCAATGTTTGCTCCTCTTTTTCTCATACCAGTAAATGCAGCATGACCAGGAGTATCTAAAAATGTAATTTTTTTTAATTCATTATCAGCATTTGTATGAAATACTTCGTATGCACCAATGTGTTGTGTTATACCGCCAGATTCACCACTAACAATATTTGATTTTCTTATATAATCAAGTAATGTTGATTTACCATGGTCAACATGACCCATAATACTAACAACAGGCGAAATAGAAATTATTTTTGGTGTGTTATTCATATAATTAAATTGTTTCTTGTTTTGCAGATTCTAAAACACTTTTTTCTTCGTTTGTTAATTCGTATTCGGATTTTCCTGATTTTATTGGTTTTGCAAAAACACTCATACGATCACGAGTGTCCAAACTGGATAACACAACTCCATTAGATTCGTCATCAATCATTGCTATCGCAAAACTTTGGTTGGAGCCTGCGTCTTCAAAAGGTTTAAATCTCAATGTTGAAACATTACGAATTCGAGACCGCAAACGATTTGATAGATTATTTATATCATTTGAATTTTTTACAGCTTGAGCATTATGAGAATTAAGACGATTTTGCATGTCTTGGATAACTTTTTCGAGAGATTGGCCTTTTTGACCACGAAATAATGAGCGTAAACGGTGCTCTAATACAAAAGTATGAATTATTAAAATAAATACAATTAGTATAAGTATTGCGATGGTTATGTATAGTGGCGAAAACATAGTCCCTATTATACACTAAAATCCTTATTTTACAAGGATATAGGTCTTGTGCTATGATATCTCCATGAATTTATTTAAACGGCAAATAACATATTTAGACAGTGCCAGTGGATTTGGTAATTCATCGTCGGTACATAAAATGGGCAAGAGAGCCAGTAAAATTTTAGAACAAGCAAGATCTGGAATAGCAGGATCAATTGGTGCGCACAATGATGAAATCATTTTTACCGGTTCAGGTTCTGAAAGCATAGGTTTAGCTATAATAGGGGCTGTTTATTCTGCAAAGAAAAATATTTTGTTACCCCATATTATTACTTCAACTATTGAACACTCTGCAGTATTGAATACTTGTAAAATTTTAGAAGATCGTGGTCATATAGAAGTTACATATATAAAGCCACATGATAATACCGGGATTTTAAAAACAGAAGACATTCTAAATGCAATTAATGAAAATACTGTAATAATTTCAATTCATATGGTTAACAATGAAATTGGAATAATTCAAGATATTAATAAGTTATTAAAAGAACTTAATCATTTTAAAGAAAATAAATATAATATTAAAAGAATGCATTTTTCATCTGACTCGTATTACCCATATTTACATATTGATGCGTGTCAGGCATATCCACATATTGATTTATCAAACCAAATTAAATCTGGTATTGATATTATGACTTTTAATAGTAATAAAATAAATGGTCCGGCTGGAATTGGGGCATTGTATAAAAGACGAAGTGTAGAATTATCTCCAATTTATGGTGGTGGTGGACAAGAATTTGGTTTGCGCCCTGGGACAGTCTCACATATTCTTGCAAATAGTTTTTATCTTGCAAGTAAAATAATGTTAAAAAATAGAGAAAATAATGAAAAACATTATGTGCAATTAAAAAACTATTTTATTTTAGGACTTGAAAAATTACAAAAAGAAAATGATTTTCCTTTTGTAATAAATAGTTTGGATGGTTGTATACCCAGTATTATTAGTATTTCATTTCCATATTTTACAGGGCAACAATTTGCAATAGAGCTTGATGCTAGGAATGTTATGGTATCTTCCAAAAGCGCTTGCAATAATGCTGATGGCGCTGAATCTTATGTGATAAAAGAAATTCATAAGTCTGACCTTTTGGATAAAGATTGGGGGACTATTCGAATTTCTTTTTCACCTAAAACAATAAAAAAAGATATTGATAAATTATTATTTGCAATAAAAGATATTATTCAAATTTATAAAAATGTGTTATATTAGTACATATGCCACCATTTAGTAATTTTACGACCAAAGCCAAAGAAGTAATCCGTCACGCACACGAATTTGTTATTGAACGAGGTCAAAACCATGTTTCTTCATTGCATCTTTTAGCAGCATTAGTTACTCAAGATGATTCTTTAATATTGACTCTTTTAGAACGAGCAGATGTAGATACTAATCATTTTATAGATGTTATTCTCGAGCAAATTGAAATGCCAGAACGGGGGACAACACTTTCGCCTTCGTACCAAATATATTTAACACCTGATTTAGCTCAAGTCATTGAACAAGCAGGAAAAGTTGCAAATGTCCATAAAAATGAATTTGTTGATGTAGAGCATTTGTTTTTAGCCTTGTTTGATATTACATCTGATGCAAAAACTTTAATCGAGCGTTTTAAAATAGATAAAGAAAATATAATTTCACTTATTCCAATAGTCAAAAAAGAAATTTCTGGAAACAAACAAATAATTCCAAATAAAAAAACAAAAAATTTGGAAAAATATGCTCGCAATTTAACGAATTTGGCTCGTGAAGACAAACTTGACCCTGTTATTGGTCGCGATACTGAAATTATGCGGATTATGCAAATACTTTCTCGTCGAACAAAAAACAATCCTGTGCTTATTGGAGAAGCCGGAACTGGTAAAACTGCAGTTATCGAAGGTTTGGCAAATAGAATAGTCAAAGGTGATGTTCCAGATGCTCTTAAAGATAAAGAAATAGTCTCACTTGATTTGGGGCTTCTTTTAGCTGGAACAAAATATCGTGGTGAATTTGAAGAAAGGTTACGCAATATAATGAAAGAAATTGAAAAATCAGACGGTAAAATTATTTTATTTATTGATGAACTTCATACTATCGTTGGGGCAGGTGCCGCCGAAGGATCTCTTGATGCTTCAAATATGTTAAAGCCAGCATTGTCTCGGGGAGAATTACGCGCAATAGGCGCTACAACTATAAAAGAATATCAAAAACATATAGAAAGAGATCCGGCATTGGCGCGCAGATTCCAACCAGTATATATTGAAGAACCTAGTATTGATGATGCTGTAACGATTCTACGAGGTCTCAAAGACAAATATGAAATATTTCATGGTGTCCATATTACAGACGATGCTATAATTTCGGCTGTTAACCTTTCATCTCGTTATATTACAAATAGATTTTTACCCGACAAAGCTGTGGATCTCATAGACGAAGCTTCTTCGTCGTTGAAAATCGCATTGGAAAATAAACCAGCTCTTTTAGAAGAATCTCATCGCAAAATTATGCGTTTAGAAATTGAAAGAGAAGCATTACAAAAAGATGCGACGCAAAATAATAATACAAAAGAAGATAATGATATAAAAAATAGATTAGATATAATTAATGATGAAATAAAAGTTGAAAAAGAAAAAACCAAAGACTTGGAAACCAGGTGGAATAATGAGAAAGATATTGTTATTGGTATTCGCCAAATAAAAAAAGATTTGGAATTACTTCGTCTAGAAGGAGATTCATCTGAATTGCGTCAAGATTTAACCAGGGCAGCCGAGATTCGTTATGGAGAAGTTCCAGCTTTACAAAAAGAACTTGAACAAAAAATTCAAAAATTAAAAAAACTACAAAAAACTCGTCGTGTTTTAAAAGAAGAAATTACTGGCGAAGATATTGCCGAAGTTGTTTCGCGCTGGACAGGGATACCATTAATGCGAATGCTTGAAGAAGAAAAGAAGAAATTAATGCGTATGGAAAGTGAATTAGAAAAGCGTGTTGTTGGACAAAATGAAGCAGTAAAAAAAGTTGCCGAAACTGTTCGTCGAAATCGAGCTGGAATATCAGACCCTAATCGCCCAATTGGTTCATTTATATTCTTGGGTCCAACTGGTGTTGGTAAAACCGAGCTTACAAAAGCTTTGGCCGAGTTTATGTTTAACGATGAAAAAGCTTTGATTCGCGTTGATATGAGCGAATATATGGAACGACACAGTGTCTCCAAGCTCGTTGGTTCGCCACCAGGTTATGTAGGCCATGATGATTCTGGCCAATTAACCGAAGCCGTGCGTCATCGACCATATTCTGTAATTTTATTTGATGAAGTTGAGAAAGCGCATCCCGAAGTTTTCAATATTTTACTTCAAGTCTTAGATGAAGGGCGCCTTACTGATGCAAAAGGCAGGGTTGTTAATTTTAGAAATTCTATAATTATTTTGACTTCTAACATTGGTTCACAATTTATTGATAAAATGGAATCAATTGGTTTTGGTGCGTATAGTCAAAATACGGCTTATGCTGATGCAAAAGGCCGTGTGATGGATGCATTGAAAAATCATTTTCGTCCAGAATTTTTGAATCGATTGGATGAAATCGTAATGTTTGATGTTTTGTCACCAGAAGTAATTCGTGAAATTGTTACAATTCGGACACAAGCTATTTGCGACCGACTTTTGACCAAAGGCATTAGTATTTCGATAACCGATGGGGCTCTCGATTATTTAGCCAAAGAGGGCTACGACCCACATTATGGTGCTCGACCATTAAATAGACTTATTCAAACTAAAATCTTAAATCCAATTGCATCTCATATAATTTCGCATGATACGAAAACTGGGGCAATAGTTGAAGTCAGCGAAAAGAATGGGGAATTAGTAGTTGAAGCTAAAACAAGAAAAAAATCAAAACCCATAAAATCCAACTTTATGAAAAAAGACAAGGTGAAGTAAAATTAAAAAATACAAGGTCTTGCCTTGTATTTTTTGCTAGTGCGCCGAGCAGGATTCGAACCTGCGAAGGCAAAGCCAAGAGATTTACAGTCTCCCCTCGTTGACCGCTTGAGTATCGACGCATAGAGCCATTATACATAAATTCTAAAGTTTTTCAAATAATGTCTGTTATGCTAATATAAAACTTATGCAACATAGAACTTGGGTGGAGATTAGTACTACCGCAATAAAAGAGAATATTACAAATTATCGTAAAGTTTTACCCAAGGGTGTAAAAATCATGGCTGTGGTAAAAGCTAATGCTTATGGGCATGGGCGAGATATTTGTGCTGGTACAGCTATAAAGTCAGGTGTTGATTATTTGGCAGTTTTTACTATGGAAGATGCTGTGATTTTACGGAAAAATAATAAAAGTATTCCTATTTTAGTTTTAAAACAAATTGATGTTCAAGATATAAAAATAGCCCAAAATTTAAATATTGATATTACTATTTCTTCTCTACCTGTTTTAAAAGAAGTTATTAAGTTTAATAATAAAAACATTAGTAAGAAAAATTTAAATATCCATCTTAAAATTGATAGTGGACTTTCTCGCCAAGGATTTTTATTAGACGAAGTTAAAAATGTTGTTGGTCTTTTAAATAAAAATATAAAAATAAAAGGTTTGTATACCCATTTTACCGGAGCAGAAAGTAAAAAGTTTAATAGTTATACACAAAGCCAAGTTCAAGAATTTTTAATTTGGGCAAAAGCATTTGAAGATATTGGCTATTTGCCAATATTACATACTAGCGCTACTTCGGGACCTTTACTTTTAAATGTATTAGCATTTGATATGGTTCGGTTGGGGATTGGAATGTACGGGCTTTGGCCATCGTCCGAAATTAAAAATATAATGGAAAAAAAATTAACACTAAAACCAGCATTATCTTGGAAAACAGTAGTTTCTGAAGTAAAAACTATATTACCTGATACTGGTGTTGCATATGAAGCCAGCTTCATAACAAATAAAAAAACAAAAATCGCAGTATTGCCAATAGGATATTGGGATGGGTTACCCAGGTCTGCAACAAATAATATTGATGTCTTAATTCGCGGACACAGATGTCGCTTGTTGGGCAGGGTAATGATGAATATGTGTATTGTTGATGTTAACAATGTCCCCAATGTAATACCGGGGGACGAAGTTGTAATTATAGGTCACCAAGGTAAAGAAACAATTAGTGCTGATGAAATGGCTATATGTGCCGGAACAATAAATTACGAAATAGTAACTCGTATTAATCCCGAAATTCCCCGCATTGCAATAAAATAAAAAATATGATACTCTGTTTGTATCGCTGGGATTTTGTTATTACAACCTAACAGCTAAAACCTAACAGCTAAAACCTAAACCTATGGCACAGAAAGCATTAGTTAAATTACAGAATAAAGATACAAAAGAAATCTATTTTACTCGCAAGAATAAAAAGACAGTTACCGCAAAGCTTGAATTTAAGAAGTTTTCCAAAAAACTCCGCAAGCATGTAATCTTTAAAGAAATTAAAAAATAATCCCAAATACGGGGTTATTTTTTTAGGTGGGTATATCTATTTGACATTTATACATTTTATATGGTTAAATTAGGTAATTAAAAAAGGAGGTAAAAAATGGCAAAACTATACACGGTGGAGCCAAACTTCACCTACACTGGAATCAGTGTAAGAATGATAAATTTTATAAATTTTGTTTTACTAAATAAATCTATAAAATTTATAGGGTTAATAGATCCTGAAATAATATTTTTGGACATTACAAATATGCCTAAGACAAGTATTAGAAGAATTGGAATGGTGCAACATCTTATGATGTATGAAGCATCATTTTACAAAATAAATAAACAAGAATATTTTTTATGGAAAAAAGGTGAAAGAAAAGAACCATTTAAGATAATTTTATCGAGCTTTAAAAATTTTAAAGTTTTAAAGGGTTCGGCCTATAAACTGATAAAGCCTAAAGAAAGTAGTGATTATGTATTAATCAAACTTTCGAAAGGTACGATCCTTGAACTTTACAATGGTGATGCCAAAAAAGTTCTAAAATATAACGATCTAAGATAAAGAATAAAGGGGGAGTATTAATACAAACCCTTTTTTTATTTATCTAATTTCCTGCGGGCGATGGAAGAATTGAACTCCCGCCAGAGGTTTTGGAGACCCCTGTTCTACCACTAAACTAATCGCCCAGTAATGTATTTATAGCACAATTTAGATATAAATAAAATCAAAAAATTAACTTTCTAAAAATTCTTTTATTTTCTTATATACCTCAGATGTTTCTTTTTTATCAAGGGGATTAAGCCAAATAGTAGATTTGTCGCGTTTGAACCAGGTTTTTTGGCGTTTGGCATAGTGCCAGGATTCGGTGTTTAATTTTTCTAGCATTTCAGATTTAGTCATAAGCCCCTGCAAATATTGACTAATATACCTGTATTCCAGTCCCAAATCCTCCATTCTTGCCCAAGACAGGCCTTTATTGTTCAAAGTCTTAACTTCATCAATCATACCCATTTTAATGCGTTTTATGATGCGTTTGTAGATTCGCTCTTTCAAGACTTCATCAGGCAACATAAGTCCTATTTTTAAGACTTTATATTTTGGCCACAAGTCCGACTTGTGGGTGGTAGGTGGGACAGAGCCGAGGGCTGTAGCAATTTCGATAGCTCTTATTAAGCGCACTGGATTATTTTTATCTATATTTTCTGCACGAGTTTTGTCTAATTTTTTTAATATTTTAAATAATTCAGTAGTTGTTTTATTTTCTAATTCAAGACGAAGTTTGAGATTTGGTGGAACTTTTGGAAATACTGAATCATTTATTATTGCATCAATATAAAATCCTGTACCTCCACAAATTATTGGGAGATTACCCCTTTTTATAATTTCTTTTATTTTTTTATTTGCAAGTTTTTTATAATCATTTACATTAAAAACTTTATTTGGATTAACTATACTTAACATGTGATGGGGGATACCCTTCATTTCTTTTTCTGTAATTTTCCCAGATCCAATATCAAGTCCAATATATACTTGGCGTGAATCAGCTGACACTATTTCGCCCCCTGCTAAGGGGGAGATGTCTTTTAAGACAGAGGGGGTGCTGAACCATTTCGCTAAAGACACAGCAAAATCGCTTTTACCAGTAGATGTTTGCCCACAAATAACAATAACCTTATTCATGTTAATCCAAATTTTTGATTTGTTTCACTTGACCACCTAGATCATTTAATCTTTCCACTAAATTTTCGTAACCACGATTTATAGCATAAACATTACGAAGTATTGATTTACCCTCGGCGCCCAACATTGCAATTAAAATTATTGTTGCGGGTCGTAATGCAGGTGGACAAACAATTTGAGAAGCATGAAGATTTGTTTTACCTTCTATATAAACACGATGTGGGTCAGCCAGTAAAACTTTTGCCCCAAGGCGATTTATCTCTGTGAAGTAAATCGCTCGATTTTCCCAAGTCCAATCATGAATTAATGTTGTTCCAGTTGCCTGTGTTGCAATGGGTACAAAAAATGGTAAATTATCGTTATTGATTCCAGGGTATGGTAATGCATGAATTTTGTCAGGTAATGCTTTTAATTTGCTTTCTTTTATATGAATATCCACTAAATCAACTCGTCCATTTTCACCTTTGTATATTTTTGAAATACTAAATTTCAACCCCATTTTTTCTAATTTTAACATTTCTAATCGCAAGAAATCTATAGGGCATCTTTTAATTATGACATTTCCGCCGGTCACTATTGTTGCTGAAATAAAAAACATGCTTTCAATTGGGTCTTCGGAATTGTACCATTTTGTATCTTGATCAATTTCTTTTACTCCATGAACTGTTAGTGTTGTTGTGCCAATACCATCTATTTTTACACCTAAATGTTCTAAGAAAAAACAAACATCTTGAACTTGATAATTTGGTGGAGCAAAACGAATAATAGTTTTACCAGGAATCAATGCTGATGCCATTAAAACATTAATTACACCCATATCACTGGCTTCGTACATTGTTATATCAGCCGGTTTTAATTTATTGTAGCTAACTTTGTATTGGCGAGCTTCAGATTTTATTTTTATACCAAATTTTTCCAGTGCATATTTATGTGCTGAAATTGTTCTTTCACCCATTTTACAACCACCTGGGTTGGGTAAACGAAATTCATTCATTACATGAGCCAGTACTGGGATAAGATAAAGATTAACACGAATATTCCCAGCTACGGCTTCGTTGATTGTCTCCATATTGTATTTTTCCGGAGGAGTAATTTTTAAACTATGATCATCTACCCAATTTATTTTTATATTTATACTTTCAAAAACTTCGATAAAACGAAAGACTTCTTCAATTCGGGGTATGCCATACAATACAGTTGTGCCATGATTCAGCAAGCTTGCAGCCATCAATGCTAATGCTCCATTTTTAGAATGACTCGTTGTGACTGTGCCTGTTAATTTGTGTCCACCGGTAATTTCAAAATCATCGGTTCGAGGGGCAAGCGAAACCAATCTTTGGCCTAAAGTTTCGCCAATTCGGTCTAATTCTTTAGTGGTAAAATTTTGGTCACCTTTTTCCATGCGAGCAATTGCCGACTGACTAGTTTCCAGCATGCGAGCAAACTCTACTTGAGTCAAACCTTCGCGTTCCCGAATTGTACGAATTAAATAACCAATGTGCTCCTGTGGGGATTTATGATTTTTCATTGAATCAATATATCATATATGATATATTAGGTAAATAGATATATGCACAGGTTGTTTATAAACATTGCTCCGTTAACTACTATGCAACTGCCAGTTATGGCCGAAGTTTTTTATGCTAAAAATGTTGATCATATTCTTGAATTTTTTAATAAATTAGAAAAAGGCGTAAAACCCATTATTTTAGGAGGAGGCTCAAATTTAATAATTAGTCCAGAAATTAAAAATCGACCAATTTTAAAAATGGAAATCATGGGTATTGAAATTATTAGTAATGAAAGAGATTTTGTTTTAATTAAATTAGGTGCTGGGGAAAATTGGGATAATTTTGTCTCTCGAGCTTGTGCTACTAATCTTTCTGGTATTGAGGCAATGTCGGCAATTCCTGGGACTGTTGGGGCTACACCCGTACAAAATGTGGGTGCTTATGGACAAGAAGTAAAAGATACAATTTTAAATGTTGAAGTTTTTGACATAGAAGATAAAAAAATAAAAATCTTGACAAATGTTGATTGTAAATTTTCGTACCGTGATAGTATTTTTAAAAATGAAGGTAAAAATAAATTTGTAATTATTTCAGTGACTTTTAAACTTTTAAAACAATTTCCTGAAATTCCCAAGTATGTTGATGTAAAAAAATATTTTATTGAAAATAATATAAATAATCCAAGTTTAATTCAAATTCGGGATGCGATTATAAATATTCGCCATACAAAACTTCCAGATCCAAAGATAATTTTTAATACAGGATCCTTTTTTAAAAATCCAATTATAGATAAAAATGAAGCTTTAAAAATAAAAGAATCATATTTAGATATGCCATCATTTACCGTTATATCAAATGCAAATATTGAAAATAAGAGCTCTAATTCTATATATGAACAAGTAAAAATCCCAGCTGGTTGGCTAATTGAAAAAGTTGGGATGAAAGGATATGATTTTGGTAAAGTTGCGACTTATAAAAATAATGCGATTGTATTAATAAACAAAGGTGATGCAAGTTATCAAGATATAATAAATGCCAAAGACAAAATCATAGCATCCGTTTATGAAAAATTTGGTATAACTCTCGAAACTGAACCCGAATTTGTGAATTAAATAAAAAATAAACATAAAATTGTTTTGTAACACTTTGATACACCCGTTTCAAAGTGTTACAGAGTGTATTTAGTCTATTTGACTAATTTGATTTGTTTTGGTATAGTATTTGAAATCAAAATCTTATGAAAATAGAATTTAATAAAGATATACAGGGTAGATGGTATGTAGATTTACCAGATTACGATGGCCCAAAAGAAAATTTGGAAATGGTTTCCGGAGCAGATAATATGATGGAAATATTATCAGAAGGAAAAGGAACAGTAGTTTTAAAAATGGATAAAGAACCATGGGATTGGGCCTATGTTTTAGAGCTAGTAAGAATACCTTCTAAAGAAGAAATGCCTAATGGCGGAGCGTTTTATAAATTTGGATTTTATAAGGGCATACACATAAATCTCCCAATCTGGTTATGTGATGTAGTTAAATTTAAATTTAAGAATTTTCCAAAATATATATATTTTACAGTCATAGATAATGACTAATCCGCACAATGCGGATTTTTTTATTTGTGATGGTGCCCAGGGAGAGACTCGAAACTTACAGTTTCAGTACACCTTTTCGATGTATTCGAAATATAATTTCTCATACATAACGAAAAGCTCTTCTCGTCTCTCACGCACGCAAAGTAGTTTGCGTACTCTTCGGCACAAATAAAAAGAACAGAATTATTCCTGTCTTTTTATTTGTGCCGAAGGAGAGACTCGAACTCTCACATCATTGCTGATAGTGGATTTTGAATCCACCGCGTCTACCATTCCGCCACTTCGGCAATCTTATTTAATTGTATATATACTTTACACTGAAATTAACTTATTATCAACATCAACATATTTAAACTTTATGATATAATAATATATATGGCATTGTATTCCAATTCAATTTTTTTTATAGATACGGATAAAATAAATCCAAATCCTTATCAACCTCGTCGAGAATTTGATGAGTCAACTTTGCGTGACTTGGCTGATTCAATTCGACAGTATGGTGTATTGCAACCATTGGTTGTTTCGCGTGTGGAAACTGAAAGAGAAGATGGAATGGGGATGGAAACTACTTATGAACTTATTGCCGGTGAAAGAAGATTGCGTGCTTCAAGAATTGCAGGAATTAAACAAGTCCCAGCTATCATTCGTGAAGGCGACGATAGCAAAATGAAATTAGAATTA
>MFUO01000037.1 GCA_001786995.1 Candidatus Nomurabacteria bacterium RIFCSPLOWO2_01_FULL_33_17
ATAGTCATTGTGAGTTTGTGGAACAGTATAGTTGATAACATGCGAAATATCTTTAATATCAATTCCACGGGCTGCAACATCAGTTGCAATCATGACTTGTGTCTTACCACTTTTAAAATCATCCAATGTTCGCTGACGAGATCGTTGAGGTTTGTCACCATGAATATAACCAACTTTGTAACCGTGAAATTCTAATTCGTCAGAAAGTTTTTCCACGCCGGCTTTTGTTTCCACAAAAATCAAAGTCCTTTCCGTATCGGCATCTTCTAAAATTTCTAAAAGCTTTGGAATTTTTTGAGCACGATCGGTAATACGAATAATATCTTGTTCAACGGATTTTGCACTGGACCCTGTAGATTCTATTTCAATTGTTTCTGGATTTTGTAAAAATCGATCCATCAAAGCTTTAATCTTTGGTGGCATAGTTGCTGAGAAAAAGAATGATTGGCGAGTTTTTGGCAATTGTTCCAAAATTGCTGTAATGTCATCCACAAATCCCATATCTAACATATGATCAACTTCATCAAGCACCACAGCTCCCACAAAATTATATTTAACAACACCACGGTCAGCTAAATCTTTTAATCGGCCTGGAGTTGCAATTATAAAATGAT
This sequence comes from Candidatus Nomurabacteria bacterium RIFCSPLOWO2_01_FULL_33_17, assembly GCA_001786995.1. Taxonomy (GTDB): domain Bacteria; phylum Patescibacteriota; class Minisyncoccia; order Phycocordibacterales; family UBA9973; genus 2-01-FULL-33-17. The sequence goes on from MFUO01000037.1 coordinate 615, forward strand.
TTTTTCTTTTTAAATCTTGAATTTGGCGATAGATTGGTAAACCTCCTACACAAACTGTTGAAAAAATTCTCATACCTTGGGTAAAGTCTCTTAATTCTGTATTTATTTGTGTAGCCAATTCTCTTGTAGGCGCAAGAATCAAAACTTGAGTATTGTAATCCTTTTCAACTTTTTGAATTAAAGGTAAAAGAAATGCTGCAGTTTTACCTGAACCAGTTTTTGCAAGACCAATAATATCTTTTCCTGTCATAGCAATTGGAATTGATTTATCTTGAATTGGACTTGGTATAGTGTAACCACGACGAGCCAGGTTGGCATTTGTCATTGGTGAAAAATTAAAATCAGCAAAACTATGTTTGATTTCATGAGTTTTAACTTTTAAATCATCTGCTGTTGGTTTGTAAATAAATTTTGCAGTGTCGATATATTCGCCACGCATTTTTGATTTACCACGACCGCCAATACTTGAACGAGAACCATACCCACCAGAATTTCCGCGTCCAAAATTAGAAGATGAACGTCCGCCAAAAGATCCTCGAGATGAATAACCACCAGATTGGGGTCGTGAACCATAATTAGAACTTGCTCGTGCACCAGAACTGTACCCAGCAGATGATGCTGTGCGTGGACGAGAACCATGACTTGAACTATTTTGTGATACAGCACCTGATTTGAATCTAGATGAAGTATTAGAACTAGAGCTTCTACCAGAAGCAGGGGCTCGAGAAAATCCCGAACCTGCGCGGGAAGCCGTAGGCTTCCCGCCTTTTTTATTATTATACATATTGTATTTTTTAGATTAACCTATTAACTAACCCACACATGCTGTATAGCTAATTAACAGTGGAGCTTAGTCCATAGAACACATTTGAGTAAAATTACTATAGCATAGCTTGAATTTTTTTGCAAGGAAATAAAGCAATATATATAACTAAAAGATTAAACTAAAATAAAATTAATTCCAGTAAATGCAAATATACGAGCTAATACTTTTAAATAATTTCTATTTAGGAATCCCACATCACCACTACCACCACCTTGATTTCCTCCAGTTCCAGGAGTATCCGGTGTACCACCACTTTCAATTCCACTTCCACCACTCTGCCCTCCGCCTGTCACAGGTGTATCAGGAGTTGCTGAACTTTCAACCCCACCTCCACCACCACTATACCCATAAAATGGGAAGACCCATCCAGTATTTCCAGAAGTATTTGTACTATTTATAGCTAAGAAATTTGCTCCACCATTTGCTGTACTATCTTGAAGTGAAAGATAATTAACAGTATTATTGCCTAATGAATCAGTTATTGTCCATACACTACCATTTGATGTACTTTTCAAAATTATTACATTACCAGAATTTCCGTTGACAGATAGACTACCAATAATTTGTGTAGTTCCAGCAGTGAATTCAATAGTGTGTGCCACAGTTCCATCATCTTTGAAATCATTAAATGTATTTGATCCTGTGATAGTATATGTACCAGTTCCTGCACCTGTGATGTATAGATTATTAAATGTGTATCCTCCACCGAAACTTTTAGCTGTAGCTGATGTGTCAGTTAGTTTAATTGTAGAAGTTGCTGGTGTGAATGTTCCAGAACTGTATGTATATAGTGTACCAGTACCTGTGAGACTCACATCCGAGCCTCGTGGTAGAAATGTTCCACCATTAATTGTCAAATTTAAAGCATTAACGGGGTAACTTGCAGTATCAAGTGTACCTAAACTAACAGTTAGTGCATTTGTTGCAGTTACATTTCCTGCCAATGTTGTTGTCCCTGCTCCGTTTTTAGTAAGGTTGTAAAAATTTGTATTACCAGAAATAGAATTACTTAATGTACCAGCAACTATTTCAACAGCTACACCAATCGTAACAGTAGACACACTAGCATAACTAATATCTACAGTTGTATCATTATCAGCTCGCCATTGAGTTTGAATAGTTGTATTATTACCGCTATATTCTCCAATTTCTGTAAATCCGGAACCTTCAGTAACTGAAGTTGTTACACCAACCCTATATGCCCCATAAGTTGCATTAGCCGAAGACCCAAAAGTTCCTAAAGTAATAGTAAGCCCAGTATTCGTACCAGTCACTTCATTAGAAGCAGTATTTCCAATAGCCCCAGAACCATTAGTTCCACTTGTATCAATACCATCAAACTCTACAATAGACCAAGAAGCTTTTGATTGCGATTGCCCAGCAAAATCAATAGTTAATACTCCAGAACCAGGAGATGCACTAAGTGCTCTGAATACTGTAGTGCGTCGTAAATTTGCAGCATCAATTTTTGTATCTACTTTTGTCCAAGTCATACCTGCACCTGTTACTGTTGGCTCATTTGCTGTTGCTGGTGACCTTGAACTATCAACAGCAAGAAGCACTAATTTATTTGCTGATGGTGCAATTGAGCCAGTAGTATATGAAGTTTGCGAAGTATCATTACCAGTTGTTTCTATGTTTGTTTTAGTAATAGTATAATAACCATTATTAAATGTAACTGTACCAGATCTTGCAGTAAATGTACCGGAATTTGCCCAATTACCTGCAACTGATAATGTATAGTTTTGTCCAGAAACAGTATCTAGTGTACCAGCAGTAATTGTAAGATTTCCACTTACCACAGTTGTACCAGATAAATCAAAAGTTTCAGAACCATTATTAATGGTCAAATTTTTATAAGTCGTTGCAACAACGGTTGTATTTCCACCCACTTTATCACCACTATATGTCACCGTGCTAGTCCCTGGTGTAAATGTCCCAGTTTTGACAAAAGGTGTACCAGTTGTACCAGAGAGTGTAAGAGTATAACTACTGGCATCAAATGTTGCACCACTACCTATCGTCATAACATTACTAACCGTAATATCACCACCAAGTGTTTTTGTACCACCCGTGGAAACAGTTAAATTGTAATATGGTGAAATTGTATTTGAGACTGTTTGTGTACCATTGAGTATATAGTCCACTGTTGAACCTGAATTTAATGTAACAGTTTCAAAACTAACATAATCCCCTGCAAATGTAGAATGTTGTGATCGTACAGTACCTGTTACAGACAGTACATTAGTACCACTACCTGTAGCAGTATAACTTGTGGTTGGATCAAATGTTCCAGCCGAAACTGTCATATTGTTATTTATTGTAATGGAAGCTCCCAAAGTTTTTACCCCCGTGCCACTTGATGTAAGATTATAAAATGTAATAGCACCTGAGTTTATTGTAGCATCACCGTTACCTGACATTACAACCGTCGGTGTACCACTTGTAATTGTAAATGTACCAGCGAGTGTAAATAGTGTGCCTGATGTAGCAGTCAAGGTCAGTGCAGTTGCTGAAAGGACTGATGTTAAATCAAGAGTTCCACCAGTTGCTACATTTAATAAGCCCGTAGATAAATCATAGTCAGTAGATGACGGGCGCATATCTAAAAGAGATGTGGCACTTGTAGTTTTTGTAATTGTGGTAGTTTTACCAGTAGCTACAGTAATATTTGCTCCTGCATTTACAGTCAGAGCTAATGCTGAACCTGCTGTAGGATTAATTGTAAAATCTCCATTGATAGTTAGTGCGCTTGAACCAAAAGTATATGTTCTACCAGCTGTGATAGTGGGAGTTAAACTTAGGTTGTAAAAAGTAATGGTACCTGATGTTAGAGTAACTGCAGCATCGGGACTCATGACAACAGTGGATGAGTCTGCTGTAAATGTGCCGGTATTAGTAAATAATGTTCCAGTTGTACTAGCACCAGTCATTGTGATGGTTGGTGTACCAGTTGCGGTAATCGTACCAGCATTTGTGATTTTTTCAGTTGTGATAGTTTCAGTTGAAGCACTTGCGACGGTTAAAGTGTTGCTGGCTAATATTGAAAGGGTTTCATTTGTGTATGAACTGCCACCATCGACTAATAATGCACCACTAGTTGAACTATGCATTACATCTTCATCATCACTATTTTCGTATTGGGTTAAATCTGTTGTCGAAACACTTGTATTTTCGCTACTCCCAATTGTCAAAACTCCAGTATTTAAAACCATACCAGTTACAGCTCCTCCACTATATTTTGTTACACCAGTAGTTTCAAGATTATCAGCTACTGTGTCAACAAACACGGTAATAATATCATTAGTTGTTGGGTGTGGTACACTAGCTATACTCCAGGCACTACTTGCAATTGTACCAGTATGAGTAGCATCTATTATGCCATTGATAGCTACTCTAACAGTAGCGCCATTGTTGCCATTGGCAGTACCTGAAATAGTTATTGGGGGTAAAGACCATCCACTATTATTTCCAGCATCTGTATTAGATACGGCAGATGAGTCCCATGTTGCACCACCTTGAGCCGTACTGTATGACAAAGTAGTATTAGTTATAGTTACAGTACCAGAAGATTTTGTAAGAGTGTGTGTAGCAGATGTTGCTGATGTTATAGTAATTCCAGTACCAGAAGTTGTGATACCTGCACCAGCAGCAGTAAAAGTTGTAGTTGTTCCAGCCGTAAAATAGAGTTTTCGATTATTACCAGTTATTGTTATTTCCTCGAAAGTATTTGAGTCCGTAATAACAAGAGGGTATGTACCAGCAAATGTATTCCATAATTTATAATATGTTTTAGCCCCTCCAGTAAATGTTCTATTCGAATTAGCTGAATCTGGACATGAATATTTTATTGTAGATGTACCTGCATTAACAGTAAGGTTTGTTGGTCCACTAATATTCCATAATGTACCATTATTCTTACTTAGGTCTATCGTTGAAGCACCTAAATTTAATACCCTCGTTCCTGTACCAGATGCAACAAAAGTACTAGTTATAACAACTGTCTTACCATTTGTGTCGAGTGTCCCATTTTTAAAATCTATATCAGATACATAATTTAAATCATCTTGAAATGTCCAACCTCCTCCAACACCATTAAATATTAATTGAGCTAATGGAAAATACATCCCTCCCCAGGTAAGAGTTTTACCTGTAGTAGTTGCTTCAAAATATATAGAAGCTGAGGAAGAAAATGCAGTCGCAGTGGTTGATATAAGGTTGCTGTAAATATACAGATTACCAGATCCATTAAAAGATACAGTTCCTGTTGCTGGAGCAGCAATATTAAGATTTGAAGAATACATAAAACCACCACCTAGTGTCACAGTATATGATGTAGCATTGGATGCTGTATCAAAATAAACATTATCTGTTGTTGTTGGTCTAGATGCACCACCAGCACCACCAGATGTTGCACTCCAATTTGTTGTACTGTTATTCCATGTACCACTACCGCCTACCCAATATCTATCCGCGGCAAAGGCATGACCTGCGGAGATTAGGAAAAGAAAGAAGGAAAGTATTAAGATTTTTTTTATTATTTTTGTCATTTTATTTATCTATTTATATTATACATCTATTTCTGATTCTTGTACTACTTCTGGTTCTTCAACAGCCTCTATTTCTTCTTCTGGTACAACTTCGAGTTCTTTATTTGATTCAGGTTCTGGTGTAGATTCTGGTTCAGGATCATTTATAATCTGTATTTCTGTTTCTTCTTGTACAACTTTATTTTCTATATTAGATTCAGAGATAGGTTCTGGGTCTGGTATTATTTCTGAACTACTACCATTTGAATTAATATTTATATTTTGATTTTGCAAAATTTGTTGTAATTGATCTTTGTTAATACATACACCATCTATACACAATTCTTTTGTTTCTACTTTTTCACTTCGCATAACTTTGGCATAAATAGTTTCAATACCATTTAATGCGCTTTCAAACCAATCTTTTATTTTACCAACAAAAGTTTCATTTTCTTCCAAATTTGTTTGCACTGGTTCAACTGATATACCTGCTATCGTTTCGTGAACATAATCCCAACCAAAAGTCTCATTTAATTTCTTCATCATTAATTCCATATCTATCAACAAGCTCATATCGGTCACTGCATTATTAGAATCAAAAACCCAATAGTTATTTGTATTTTCATGAGGAGATAACAAAGTTGCATTTCCAGAAGCATCCATGACCCGCAATTCTCCAGAAGTTGAGTATAGAGAGATACCGTTTGCAAGTGTACCGACTGGAGCCGTACCGTCAAAAATATCTAGGCGATTAGTACCAGCAGTTGTACCGCGAGCAACACCAGCGACATTTCCAATTGAAACACTACTTGCAGTACCCATAGCACCGGCGCTAGTTATAGTAAATTTCGAAGCATTATTATTTTGGAAATCAACGAAATTACCAGTAAATGTTCCTGATCCTGTAGCAAAATCCATCATCAATCCGGTACCAGTAAATGCTGAAGTATCTTGGTAGAAATATGCCATTTGCGGAGCTGTTGTCATAGTCGTTGTGTACAATCTCAATATATCACCATACTCATCATCAGTATTTTCACCATAAATTGCAGCTGGTAATGAAACGCTTCCACCTGTACCATTTGTAAATGCTTGAATACCAAACGTGGCACCAGTTGTACGGATACCAGTATTTGTACCAGCAGTATTTGTACCAGCATTTGAAACAACTTCAATACCACGCACAGTATTTGCTAGTGTTGTATTATCTATAGATCTAATAATTGTGTTAACTAATGTATTTGGATTTGTTGTTGGAGTATTATTTGCAACAAAACGATTTCCTACTTGTACATAACTTGAAGCACCCCCATTAGTAAATGTATACTCTCCGTGAATACCTGCAATTGCCGTAGTTGACCCACTTGTTGAAGCAGTAGAAACAATATTTAATTTTGCAAGTGAGCCAGTTGTAGCTGTCGCAGTGTTTATTAAAACTTGACCACTGGATGTATCTACAAATAAATCATCGGTATTAACTATAAAATCACCAGTAGTCGCAAGTGAAATATTTAGACTTGACCCTGAAGCAGGTGTAATACCTAATGCGCCAGAAGCAGTAATAATAGAAGGGGTTGAGATAGATGTAGTAAATGCTGGAGCTGTTCCAAATACTGCAAGACCTGTTCCTGTTTCGTCTGACAAAGCGGCGAGTAGACCAGCAGAATTTGATAAGTCTTCTTCAAAATCAGTACATGTTTCAGAAGCACCTGAAGCATCAACACCAAGTGGTGCTGATCCGGCTGAACAATTTGCACCATTAGCTGTTAGTGCAGCAGCAGTACCAGTTGTATTTTGGTTTAGTGTTGGAAATGATGTTAAAGAAGCAGCACTACCATCAGTAGCTAGTAATGTTTTAGTACCAGTTGGTAATGTATATACACCAGTATCATCTGCAGATGTAAATGAAATTGTTTTATTTACTGTAAATGTTTTGCCATCAATAATAGTTAGGGTTGAACCTGTTGCTGGAGTGGTAAAGGTTAATTTATTAACTGATGTCGCAGTAGCTACACCAATATCAGGTGTAGTAAGTGTAAGACCAGCTAAAGTTAAAGCAGAACTTGCTCGATTTATAGCAACTTGTGTTGTACCAATATAAAATGTTTGACCAACATCAGCTTTTGAAGCAGCGAGTCCGGAATATTGAGTATTCGTTGCATTGTCCCCCGTATTAGTCCCCGAGTTTGTACCTGTAATATCTGAAGTAAAAGCTACAGTACCATCAGCATCTTGAAATGTATATGTGCGTGAAGCTGTTGTTGTATTTGTTAAATAGTTTGTAAAAGTATTAGCAGCATTTTTAAAATTAATTTTAAATAATGTAAGACCAGTAATTCCGCCAGTTGCATCTTTGTCTGTTGTATAAACTCCATTTGTTACAGTTCCTGCATTTCCAGTAACAGAACCAGATATTGCATTTGTAACTGTAAGATCAGTAAACCAACCTTTTGTAATTCGTGTACCAGTTGAACCAATATCGCCAGTTAGTTGTAAATTAGATCCATCATAAGTTAATCCTGTTGTACCCTCAATAGTTCCGTTACCAGTCCAGACTCCAATTTGGTTATCTACAGGAGTACCAACTTTACTAACATCACCAGCACCTGCAGGTGTTGACCATGTTCCATCTCCACGCCAAAATGTTCCTGATGTAGCACCAGTACCAGAATTTAAATTAGTGACTGGTAGGTTTCCTGTTACTCCGGTTGTTAGTGGTAGTCCTGTTGCATTAGTTAAGGTTACGGATGTTGGTGTACCTAATATTGGTGTAGTAAAACTTGGTGAAGTTGAAAATACTGCAAGACCTGTTCCTGTTTCGTCAGATAATGCAGCGAGCAATCCAGCGGAATTAGTTAAAGTTCCTTGTTTTGTATTTAAAGCTGTTTGCAAATCAGTTTGAGCCGACAATGTACCAGTAACTGCACCCCAGGCAACACCACTGGTGATAGGTGCCCAAGAAACAGTGGTCCCATTGGTTGTAAGATATTCACCATCATTCCCAGTTTGAGTTGGAAAAAGTGTTACATAACAAGTAGCATCAGTTGGTGGACATGTTGGATTGAGAATTGCTTCCGATGCTGTGTATGGCGCCGCAAAAGTAAACGATGCAAAAAGTACTGCAAAAGCTAAAGAAAAAGTGAAAGCTTTATTTTTTAAAATATAGTTATTTATTTTTTTGAAAAATATGTAAAACACTATTATATTATATAGGTTTTACAATTAAAATAATAGTATTTTATGGGGATAAATTTAATAAAAACCCCCTTTATGTTTCAGGCAAAACATGCTATATTTCCTATACATTACTATAATAATTTGGGTCCAACGCGGAGGCGTGGCTGAGGGGTTTAAGGCGTTTGTCTTGAAAACAAAAGACCGTGAAAGCGGTCCGTGAGTTCGAATCTCACCGCCTCCGCTTTGGAACCAAATATTTAATTTTTTCGTACGATTTTTAAAATACTACGGATGACTTTTTGAGTATCTTCGCGATCTACATCGTCGGGCAAGTTTGCCAAAGCTGACCTAATGTCTGATGGTGAATACCCCAATGCTGTTAATGCATCAAAAATATCATCCGAGACATTAATTTCATTTGTTTGTTTTATATGCGAAACTTTATCGCGAAGCTCTAAAATTATTTTCTCGGCTGTCTTTTTTCCAATGCCGGATACTTTTGTTAAAAAACTACTGTCACCCTTGTTAATACCATTGATAATAACTTCTACCGGAGCAAGATTAAGTATACCAATTGCACCCCGGGGACCAATGCCGGAAATAGAGGTTAGCATTGTAAAAAAATCTTTTGTTGATTTTTCTTTAAAACCAAAAAGTTCAATTGCGTCTTCTCGAACCACTGTTTCTATATACAATTTTGTTTCTTGCGCCAAAGATGGCATATCTATATTAGTCATATAGACAGTATAGCCAACACCATGAACATCTAAAATTATAGATTTGGAAGAAATATCAATAACTGTGCCATTTAAATAACCTATCATATATATATTATAGCATAATCTTTGGGCTTTCATTTTTTGGAATTTTATGTTATATATAAATACATGCCTATTACAAAATCAGCCAAAAAAGCTCTTCGTGGTTCTATCATTAAAAAAGCGGTCAATGACCGTGTTGTGAAAATTTATAAAGAAGCAACAAAAGCTGTTGTTAAACTTTCAAAAACTAACAAAGTTGAAGCCAAAAAACTTGTCCAAAAAGCTCAATCTGCAATCGACAAAGCGATGAAAAAAGGTGTTTTGAAAAAAAATACCGCTTCTCGCAAAAAATCTTTATTATCAAGAATAACTAAATAATTAAATAAAAATATAAAAAAAATCCCGTCGTAAAACGGGTTTTTGTTTTGAAAATTATTTATCCCAAATATTGTTTTAGGATTTTGCTTTTTGAAGATTTTCTTAATCTTCGTAAAGCCTTTTCTTTTATTTGCCGAACTCTTTCGCGAGTTAAACCAACTTTTTCTGAAATATCTTCCAAGGTAAAATTGGGTCCACCATCAAGACCAAAATAATACTTCAAAACATCTCTCTCCTTTTCAGAAATGGTTTCAAGGACTCGGCTTATTTCTTTTTGAAGACTTTCGTTTTGAAGAACATTATCTGGTTCAGGTTCACTTAAATTTGCAATTATCCCATAGAGATTTAGGTCTTCACTACCGGAATCTCCCATGACAGGTGCATCAAATGAAAGATGTCTGCCAGATGTTTGAAAAGCATTTTCAACTTCAAGAACATTTATATTAAGTTCTTCGGCTATTTCCTCGGGTGTTGGTTCGCGTTCGTGTTTTTGCTCCAATTTAGAAGCTGCTGCTGTTATTCTACCCATTGAACCGACTTTGTTTAGTGGCAAACGAACAATGCGACTTTGATCAGCTAATGCTTGAAGAATACTTTGGCGAATCCACCAAACAGCATAGGATATAAATTTAAATCCGCGTGTTTCATCAAATCGCCAGGCTGCTTTGATAAGCCCTAAATTGCCTTCATTTATTAAATCCCCCAATGTGAGCCCCTGATTTTGGTACTGTTTTGCAACAGATACTACAAACCTAAGATTTACATTAACTAACTTTTCCAAGGCTTTTGGGTCTCCATCATGAATTCTTCTAGCTAATTCTACTTCCTCACTGGCATCGATCATTAGTGTTTTGCTAATTTCATTTAGATATTTATCAAGGGATTTATTTTCCCTGTTTGTAAATTGCTTCGATATTTTTAATTGTCTCATAATTTTTCAATTTTCTATACTCTACTAGATTTTTATATAAATGTCAATTCATTGAAAAATTAAATATAATAGGATTATTTGTATATAATTCCAGTGTATTAAACATTATATTACTTATTATTTAAGATAAATTTACAGAATTTCCTTTATAGTATTTTCTTACAATTAAAATTGTAGAAAGTGAAACTAAAAGACCAAAAGCCATAAATGGAATTGTCACAAAACCGAGTTCCGATACATAATATGCAGTACAGCTGGCCGAGGCATCACATACACCTGCAAATTCTTTTCCAAAATAATATATATAATTGTGTAACAGTGATATAACAAATGCGAAACCTGTCATCCAAGCTAAATAAGTCCAAATATTTACTAAATCTTTTTTATACTTTGCTAAAAAAATCAATAAAATTTGGGGAAAAATAAACATGCGCTGGAACCAGCATAATTTACACGGAGTAAAAAGTGCGACTTCGGAATAATATAAAATTACAATAACAGCAGGAATAAGTAAAATTAAATATAAATTTAACGCATTTTTTTTAACAAATGAAAGCCAAACATTTTTATCTTTATAAAAAAATCCAAATGCTAAAAGTGTGATTATAGCTATAAATAAAATTATTAATGTTCCATATGTTGAGATTTGATTGATGATTTCTAACATAAAAATTATTTTTTAATCTTGTGTTGTTGATTGAGATTTTTGTGTAGCTTGTGTAGATTTTTGCTTGGCAATTAATTCATCTTTTTGAATTTGAAGCTCGGCAATAGATGTATCGTCCAAACTACATGATACTTTATTTGCTAAATCTAATGGAGAAACTTCGCCAGATAATTCAGTATTGTCAGTAAATCTCCAAGTTGGATAACTTTGTATTTTTGCATCTATACATACTTGTGTCTGTGGGGTTCCTGGGCCACCAGTTGAACATTCAATATATGGCAAAGTTTTTACTGATTTTTTAAATAAAGCTTTTTGGTTTGCACAATGCGAACACCAGCTGGCTCCATAAAACTTTGCACCACCATCAACTAAACATTGGGCTGTTTTATCCAAAGCAAGAGATAATACTGGATTTTTATCAACATTGTTTTTTTGATTACTAACAACTGCTAGTGTTGTAATTCCAGCTATTAATATAACTAATATGGTTACAAATATATGTTCTTTTTTCACCCCGTAGTGAGAAATGGCATTATTTGTTTAACCATTCTCTATTATTTTCTAATAAAATTAACTTAAATTATTTATCTATACTATATCATGTAATCCGAGTAACAAATATATGGTTATGCCATTATCTACTACCGGGTTCATTTTTCTATTTTACCATATTCTAGTTAATTCATAAAGAGCGACTCCGGTAGCCACAGAAACATTTAATGATTCTTTCATCCCACGCATTGGAATTTCCATAACATAATCAACTTGTTTTAAAACACTTTTTTGTATACCCACCACTTCATTCCCCACTATCAAAACTAACTTCAAAAAGGACTCTCCTTGCTCTGTTTGCTTGAGCGAGGTCTTGCCTCGCTCACGAGTAATTACATTAAGAATGTTTTTATAATCTACAGAATTTGGAGCTTGTTCAAGCGCTAAAATAGTAAAGCCATCTTTTTTTAATTTTTTCAATAATGGTGTTATGGTTTTGTGTTTCGAATAAGGTATTGTTTTTTCAGCGCCAAGTGCAGTCTTTGCGATTTTTCCATCAGCTTTTCCAAATTTATCTATTGGATTTGGAGTATAGCCAACCAAATAAATATGCTCTACCCCCACCGCATCAGCTGTCCTAAAAAATGAACCAACATTTTCACTACTGCGAATATCAAGGGCGATTAGTGTAATTTGACTCGTCCGACTTGGTATAGGATTGTCTTTAGGCTTATTTTGTGGTATCTTCATAAGCATAGCCTAACATATGTTAGGTTATAGGTGAAAGGTTTTAGGTTATAGAAATAAAGAAAAAATTAGCTTCTTTCAACTATAAACTTTCAACTTTTAAACTAATACCCCCTTGTAGCTCAGTCGGTAGAGCAGCTCCCTTTTAAGGAGATGGTCGTAGGTTCGATTCCTACCGAGGGGACATTTTTTAAAAATTAAAAAATGTGTAGCACCGAGAGAAAATGCGGGGTATTTTCGTGTGGGAAGCGAAAAGCTTTCCGTTATACATGAGGAGTTTCTCTCCGAAAGTATCGGAAAGGTATACAGTTCCTGTAAGGAAAGATTCCTGCCGTATGTCTTTCGACAGTAGAATCGAACCGAAGGCGCCAATTTTTAAGGAATTTTATGACTATAAAAATTGAGCGTCTCGACCGTCATGCCCGACAATATATTTTTAACAATGTTAACAATATCATTGCTGGATGATTTTTGTATGTAAAAAATCAGAGAGGCGATTCCTAGAGAAGTGGGATATAGAAAGATTCCTAAAAATGGCGCCCAGCTATTAAACCTATCCAAAACACTTGTATTTTTCAGTAAATAGTATATAATGTGTCTATCAATACGAAAAGGGGCTTCACTTTGTGACGCCCCCTTTTCATATCTAACTTTTTTCTATAAACTGTCGCACAGTCTGTCGATCTAGCGATAAAGTAAATTTATTATCAAGTGTGTTATATAACGATGAAGACTTTTTCCCATTAGGAAATAATATTCTCTCAAACTTATTTTTTACAATTAAATAATCTACAGTCTTTTTATAATCACCATCGCCTGATACGAGAACCATTTTATTAAAATTATTATTTTCAATTAAGCTTTTCATCATTTCAAAAACAATATCAGTATCTACGTTACCTTTCTTACTACCAGTCATACCTTTACTATGTTCTCTAAAAACTATAATAAAACCAGCTTTTTGTAACTCCAAATATAATTCTTGCAAGTCTTCATTGAGAAAACCAAGAAAGTAATAAGCTTCATCAACTGAATAGTTAGTTTTTAAATACTCTCTTAATTTGAACATATCAACTCGCCAAGCTTTACCACATGAACAATCAGTAAAACTAATTTCCTTGAAATCAATGTTTTTATTACGAGAACAATTCTCACATTTGGTTGTACTAAGGCGTAAGTTTTGTCCATCAATAAATGCAAGATTATTTTCTATTTTCATGAATCTATTTTAGCATATATATGCTATATAATAATTAATACTTACTCAAATCAAACCATTCATTCTTAAACCCGGCTTTTTTTAAAATTCTCATAACAAAATCTGTTTTATTATCAACATACTCATCTTTACCCGTTGGATATTTTTTTAATAAATCTTTTTTTAATTCACTATATGTATCCCTGTCTTCATCATGATCTCTTAAATAATCTCGAAACAAAACTTGCCTTTCCAAAAAGCTTCCCTTGTCAGCATACGCAATTGAAAGATGGAATTGTGTTGGATCACCTTTTTTAAAAAAATGTCGTTCTGCCCCACCTGATAATTCATGAGTTTTTAAATCAAAAGGATAGCCCAGTGTCGCTAGTAGCTCAATCAAATCATTAGCATCTTTTGGTGTTGGAACCACAATTGCAATATCAATAATTGGCTTTGAGGCCAGGCCGGGTATTGAAGTACTTCCAATATGCTCAATTTGAACGATTTGAACGATTTTATCACCCAATAAGTCTTTAATTTTTTGGGCTTCTTCTTTATACATTTCTGGCCATTTTGGGTCATAATTCCGAATTTCCGTATGAGAAGTATCTATATTTTCTATTTTTATTTCCATATGTTGATTATAGCAAAAATTTTCGTTTTTTCTACTTTATAATTATTTCCCTATTTTTTCAAACATTAAAATATCATAACCTTTTTGGACTTCATGCTCGGGTAATACCCCAAGTGAAAATAGTAGGTCTTGAAGTTCTTTTAAAACAATTCCTGGATCCTCTTCGGACATTTTTTCAATTTCAATAAATGAACCTAATTCATCAACTTCGTCGATACAAATTTCATAATCTTTATATTTCGCAATTTGTCTTTTTTTATTTATTCGTAAAACTGGCAAATAGCCCATTAATAAAAGAGCATTCTCAACAGCTTCTCGATTATCAATCTTTGTCTCATGTTCGACTTTAGACAAACTAAATTTTCTTGAAGGATCTTTAACAGTAAATTTATGAACACCATTTTCCGTACGAACTCGGACAAAATGACTATTCGAAAGATATTCCTCGAGCGTATTTCCAATTTTTGCATATTCTGTACCATCTTGATGTATCACTTCACCCAAAATAGTCCCTAATTCTATTAAAGAGTTTAGAACTTTCTCTCTGTCTTTCAAATATGCTTTAACTTCAATTTCTTTTTTCATAAAACCATCATACCACAGATTTTATTATGTACTAATCGGTACTAGGCAAGGCCTAGTACTTTAATTAACTTCAAATTCTTTTAAAGCCTCTAAAACTTCGTCTACTGGCAATCCAAGAATATTTGAATAATCACCTTCTATTTTTTCAATTAAATTAGCCCCTAATCCTTGTACTGCATAAGCGCCAGCCTTGTCTAGTGGCTCACCTGTTGCAATATAATCTTC
Source organism: Candidatus Nomurabacteria bacterium RIFCSPLOWO2_01_FULL_33_17 (assembly GCA_001786995.1). Taxonomy (GTDB): domain Bacteria; phylum Patescibacteriota; class Minisyncoccia; order Phycocordibacterales; family UBA9973; genus 2-01-FULL-33-17. The sequence continues at coordinate 15,765 of MFUO01000037.1, forward strand.
AATTTCTTTTTCTGTTAAATTTTTAAGTAAAATTTTTGATTCAACTGCTTTGGAAATTAATTTCCCTGATGATTTTTCAATAATAGTAAAACCAGTAATAATAAAATGTTGTTTTCCACTTAAAATAGACAACATTTCTTTGGCTCTTTCTTTTGTGTGTGGTTTACCTAAAACTTTATCCTCAAAAGCAATAAAAGTATCAGCTCCGATAACAATAGCATCAGGGTTATCATTAGCAACTGATTCGGCTTTACCTTTTGAAAGAAACATTGCTAAATCTTTTGGAGACATATCAAGAGTCATATCTTCTTCATAACTGCTGGCTACAATTTCAAAAGGAATACCTGTTTTTTCAAATAGTTCTTTCCGTCTTGGTGATGTTGAAGCTAATATAACTTTTTTCATAAAATATATAAACTTTAATTAAAAAACCATTTATTTGTTTCTTCTTTGCCAAAAGATAATTCAAAATCTTTTATAATGCTATGCAGAGTTCCCTTTTTAAGTTCATCATGTAAAGGTATAGTTATATGATATGAATTTCCATCTTGAAATAAGGTTAGTCTAACATGGCTACCCACACTTCTTTTTATTTGGAAACCATGAGATTCAAAAATCTTGATTACTTCTTTACCAGATAAGGGTTTCTGCTTTGGCATAAATTAGGCCATTCTAGGCACAGCAAAATTAACCATGATGGGCATATAACTAGATTTTATTTTATCCTCACTAAAATGACATTCTACGGCTTCTTTTATATTATCAACAACTTCATCAAGAGTTTCCCCTTGTGTATAAATAGAATAGCCAACAGCAGAAGCTGTGTACCCACCTTCTTCAGAATTTTGTATAAAAAATTGTATAAAATCTGGTATCTTCATATATTTATATAATACCACATAGTGAACTAATGAGCAATAATTTCGTAATTTTTTTCCTACCCCAAAATTAATTTTTCCAAATGAACCTCGATTTCTTCGTCTTTTTTCATACCAAATAATAATTGCGTATAAAAATTTAGGGCTTCATTACCTGTCCAGGCCAAAACTTTAGATTTTGTTTTACTATATACAAAAGGAGAAATTCCTAAATCCAAAGCTGATTGTGTAGGATTTTTTTGAATTAAAGTTAGGGTTTTTATTGCCCAAGCAAAACGCCCCAAAATGGCTTCTGCGGGTTCACCACGATCAATTTCGTATCTGTATAATTGCCATGTCTTTTTTTTATCTTTTGCTATTAATGCATCAGTAATTGCAAAAGGATTATCTTTTACTTTTTCATCAGCCAATAATTTAACAACTTCCCCACCAGATTCAAGACATGATTTCTCAATATCTTTAATGATAGCTTCTTCACAAAAAATAAAAAGGCTTTTGGAATCATGAATATTTTTAGTTATTTTTATAAAATCATCCTCATTGTCTTTTATAAAATCATCTAATATATATACTGACAGTCCACCAAATAAAACATTTGCATTGGCACGATAAGATAAATCATTAATAGAAAAAATTTGATTGTTCACTTTTTCTACAACAGAATTTGGATTTTTAGACAAAAAATCTAAAGCTTTTTTATTTGCTTCGTTTAAAACTTTAGTTAAATTTTTACCTGTGATTATTTTAAGCATTTTACAAAACTCGGCGAGTTTGCTTCATATAGTTTAAATAAACTTGCCCATATTTTTTAATATGGCGAACTTCTTCTTTTGGGATAATTACAAAAAATGAAAAAATAAAAGCAATGACACCCGCAATAATAACAATGTACGAATTCATAATAAAACCAGCACTGAGAATCAAAACAAATAAACCAAATTGTGTAGGATTACGAGAATATTTATAAGGACCAAGGCTAAAATTACGCTGGCCGTCAGGTAAATACGCTGGCTTTTTATTTACGGTTTGGGCCCAATACATAAGAAAAGTAGAAAGTACCATTAAAATTAAACCAATATTTTGAAGAATTTGCCCACCAAATTTAAAATTAAAAATCATATCTAAAATAATTGCAAAAACAAAAGCAAAAAAATATATTGAATAAGATTTTGATAATAGAATTTGCAAATGCATTGATTCGATTTTTTCAGGAGATGAGACAATGTGTGTAGTATTTGTATCTAACATATTTATATTATACCATATCCCCCCAATTTTTACCAATATGAGATTCGACAATAATTGGAACAGGGGTAAGATTACCCAAAAATTCTTTTGGTATATTTTGCTCCATTATTTTTTTAATTAAAGTTTTTGCTTGATCTAAATATTGATCTTGAACTTCAAAAACTAATTCATCATGGATTTGCAATATTGGAAAAATCTTATCTTCTAAATTATTTTGCTTTAAAGCATCACCAATATTACCTAAAGCGATTCGTATAATATCAGCTGTAGCTGTGCCCTGAATAGGTGCATTGTTAGCCATTCTCTCGGCCATAGAACGAATAAATGGAGCATTTGATTTTAAGCCTGGTATTTGGCGCCTGCGACCAAACAATGTTTCGGTATACCCTGACTTTCTTGCATCGTCAATTACTTTATCCATATATTGAGCAATTTTAGGAAATTGACTAAAATATTTATCAATGAAAGTTTTAGCTTCATTTCTTGATATACCAAGCTCGTGGGATAATGCAGTAGAACCCATACCATATAAAATTCCAAAATTAATAACTTTTGCGTGACGACGCATGTCTTTAGTGACATCATCGGCTCTTACACCATAAACTTTTGATGCAACTTCATTATGAATATCTCGTCCGTCTTGAAAGACTTTTATTAAAGTTTCATCTTGCGAAAGTAATGCTGCAATTCTTAATTCAATTTGTGAATAATCAAATGCTAAAAAGCTATACCCGTCTCGAGTTATAAAAGCTCGACGAAGTTCGGTACCGTAGTTGCCCCCTATCGGAATATTTTGAACCCCAGGATTTGTTGAAGCAAATCTACCAGTTGCAGCACCCGAAAGAATAAAAGTGGGATGTATAGAATCATCATAGTCGACTAAACCAAGCCAAGCATCAATATATGTGCTACGCAATTTTTCCTTTTCACGATAAATAAGCATTTTATTTATTATTGGATGTGTATCTTTAAATTTATTTAAAGTATCCACATCGGTAGAATACATTCCATCTTTTCTTTTTTTGAGACCTTTTGTAGGTAAATTTAAAACTTCAAACAATATATGTGATAGTTGTTTTGGAGAATTAAGGTTAAAAACCTCACCAGATAAAGTAATAATTTCTTTTTCTATATCTTTTAATTCTTTGGTTATTCGAACTGATAAATTTTTAAGATAAATTACATCTAATTTTATGCCGTGTAGAGACATTTTGTTAACAATTGGAATTAATTTTTTTTCAACATTTTCATAAAGCCATAATAATGATTTTTCTTTTTTTAATCTTTCTTCTAAAATTTTATAAGCTTGATCAAAATTATCGGCATCAGCATCGAGAATAATTGTATTTAAATCAGCATTTGTTCTTTCAGAATTTAAAAGCCAAATCATTATTTTTGCTTCTTGTAATTTTGTTTCATCAGGAACTTCGGTAAACAAATCCAAAGGTTTTATATTTTCAGTATTAATTCCTTTGTCTTTTTCGGA